>JBBQYT010000170.1:0-5759 GCA_038208385.1 Longimicrobiales bacterium
CGCCGGCTGAAACACGCCGTCCTCGGCCAGCGAAGATTCGGCTAACACATCATTCACGAGCGGCGCAAGCGACCCATTCAGCCAGGCGCCGACCGGAATGCCGAAGCCCTTTTTCGGACGCTCAAGTACGAATGCAGGAACGAGGTCTTTCACCGCGTCGCGCAGAATCCGCTTGCCGGTTACGCCCTTCATCTTGTACGCATCCGGCAATCCCGCTGCAAACTCCGCGACTTCGCGCGCCAGGAAAGGCGCGCGCACCTCGAGTGCTACCGACATGCTCGCGCGATCGACCTTTGTCAGGATGTCGTTCGGTAGATACGTGACTGCATCGAGGTGCGTTGCCCGGGCGAGGATCGGTGCGCCTTCCGATTGCTGCCACGCACGCGTAATGGGCTCGAATGCGTTTACACCCGCACCGCTCTCGCGCCACAGTGCAGGCGCGAGCAGGCGCTGCTGTTGCTCCGGCCCGAAAGACGACATCCACAGTGCGTGGTTCAACGGCGGCTCTGCGGCGGCGCCCTTCAGGAACGTGTTGAGCTTGAAGCCAAGCGCGAAGTTCGTGTGCTCGACGGGAATGTTGCGTGCGGCGGCGCGCAGTGCTGCGTGCGCAAAGCCCGGCACCATACGAGCGTATTTCGCAATGCGCTGCGCCTGGTGCATTGGATAGCCCGCGAACAATTCATCGCCGCCATCTCCGCCGAGCGCTACCGTCACACGCTCGCGCGCGAATGCACTGAGCAGGGTCGTCGGGATGATGGATGCATCGCCGAGCGGCTCGTCCAGGATCTGCGGCAGCCGCGGCACGAGGTCCGGCATGTCGGCGGCGCGCAGGATGCGCTCGTGGTGATTGCTGCCAATGTGCTTCGCGACTGCGCGCGCGTGGCTGCTCTCGTCGAAGCTCGCTTCATCGAATCCAATCGCGAACGTCTCGAGCGCACCCTCCCGCGCCGCCAGTGCGGCGACAGTGCTCGAGTCGATTCCGCCCGACAGGAAAATACCGAGTGGTACATCGCTTACGAGACGCGAACGAACCGCGCGCTCGAGGCGGGCCCGCAAATCGAGAACGGCTTCTTCGTACGGACGGTGCTCTTTCGTGCGCGGATCGAGCTGCCAGTACCGGATGATGCGAATTACACCATCCTCGAGGATCAGTGCACAGCCGGGCTCGAGCTTCGACACGCCACGAACGATTGAACGTGGCGCCGGCACGTACTCGAGGGCGAGGTATTGTGAGAGCGAGATAGGATCGAGGTCGCGTGCGACAGCGTCGTGCGACAGGATTGCAGTCAGCTCGGAAGCAAAGACCAGACGGCCGTCTGCGACAGCGTAGTACAGCGGTTTTTCACCCAGTCTGTCGCGCGCCAGCACGAGACGTCTGCGCGCGCCATCCCACAGCGCAATTGCGTACATGCCGTCGAGCCGGCCAAGAAACTCCATGCCCCATTCGTCGTACGCGTGCGCGGCCACTTCGCAGTCGGACGCAGTTGCGAAACGATGGCCGCGCGCGTGTAGCTCCGCAGTCAGCTCGCGGTAGTTGTAGATCTCTGCGTTGGCGACGAGGAATGTTTGCGGGTCGGCGCCAAAGAGTGGCTGGTGTCCGCCCTCGACATCGATGATGGAGAGACGACGATGTCCGAGCACGACGCCCGGCGCTGAGTGGACCCCGCTGTCATCGGGACCGCGATGCGCGATGCACGCGAGCATGGGCTCCACATCCGAAGCATCCAGAGGTCGCTTTGGATCGAGCGCTGCAAAACCCGCAATGCCACACATCGCGCGTCAGCTCTCCTGCGCAGGAACCCGACCGAATCCGCGCCAGCTGTTGCCGTTGTGGTGCTCGATTTTCACATCGCGAAGTCCGAGGCTTTCGAACCATCCGGCGAACTCGTCGCGTCGCAAATAGAACGCTACCGGCGCGACCAGATGGTCGAATACGATGGACCGCTGCTCCCGAAACGGAAACGTCGAGATGTATCCGAGGTATTCTCCATACGGCAGCTTTTTGCCGATGCCGTTGCGGACAGGTCCGTAGACGAGCTTTGTCGCCAGGTAGAGCGGGACGGTTGCAAGCGCGGAGAATCCGTCGAGCATTGTGTGACCCATGTGTGATGTGACTTTCTCGCGAAACGGCGTCACGAGGTGCACGATCCAGCCGTTGCCTTCGCGGCCGTACACCCAGGCGGAGATTGCGCCGTTCGGCACGAGGCGTGACACGAGTGCACGAAAGCCGCGCTCGGGGTGCGGCAGGTGGTGCAGCACGCCGATCGAGAATGCGTAGTCGAAGATCGGCTTGACGGGCGGCCGATTGAGGTCGGCCTGCACGATGTGCGCGTTCGGCAGATGGCGCGTGTTGGCGAATGCAGCGTCGACAGCATCGCTCAAATCCATCGCCACGATGTCGAGCACTCCAAGCTCTGCGGCGACGGCGGTGTGGCGTCCCTTGCCACAGCCGCCCTCGAGCACGCGCTTGCCCTCGAAGAACTCGGGCTGCACGGGCCTGATCCAGTCGAGAAACTGTTGCCGGTAGCGCGGTGCAAGCTCGCTGTACTTTGTCCACTCAAAGCCGAATGCGTCGGCAGTTCGCTGCTCGGTCAAACCCACTTCGCCGGCAAAGCGCGGCACGCCGCGCTCGATTGCGTACGTGTCATAGCATGAAGAACACATGAGGGTGCCCTGCATGACTTCTTCGCCTTCGGTGAGCTTTGCTTCGACTTTCAGGTCTCCGCCGCACGACGGACAGGCAAGGTACTCGAGTGCACGGAGCTTCATTCGCCACCCTCGGTTTCACGGATTGTGTAGGTACGTTTGCCCTGCGACTCGTAGTAGGTGCGGACGGTCAGCTCCGCGACGAGCCCGAGCAGCACACTGAGACAGCCGACGAGCATCAGCACGACGCTGAAGAGCGGCAGCGGCGTCGCAACAAAGTCACGGATGTGGGCGAGCTTCAGGTACAGCGTGATCATGAATGCGACGACACCGAGCGACAGCGCGGCAAAGCCGAAGCCGCCGAACAGGTAGATCGGCTTCGTTGCATACGAGGAAAGGAATTTAACTACGATCATGTCGAGCACGACTTTCAGTGTGCGCTCCATGCCGTAGTTCGATTTGCCACGCGTGCGTGGGTGATGCATCACGGGCAGCTCGGCCACGCGCGCGCCCTGCCAGCTCGCGTAGATCGGCACGAACCTGTGCATCTCGCCGTACAGACGGACATCCTGCAGGACATCGCGCCGATAGGCTTTCAGCGAGCAGCCATAGTCGTGCAGGTGCACGCCGGAAATCATCGAGATGAGGCGGTTTGCGATGACTGACGGCAGTCGCCGATGGAATGAGTCCTTCCGGTCGACGCGCCAGCCGCTCACGACGTCGAAGCCTTCATCGATCTTCGCAAGCAGGCGCGGAATGTCCTTGGGATCGTTCTGCAAATCGCCATCCATCGGCACGATGATCTTGCCGTTTGCGTGGTCGATGCCCGCCGACAGCGCCGCCGTCTGGCCGAAATTCCGGCGAAAACGGATCACGCGGACACGCGTGTCGCTCGCCGATATTTCCTTCAGCCTCGCGAACGTCGCATCCGTGCTGCCATCGTCTACGAAAATGAATTCCGCAGGCTGCGTAACGACTGCGTTCAACCGATCGTAGAGCTCCTGCACGTTGAGCTCTTCATTGTAGACGGGAATGACGACAGAGATCTCGATCTGCGGGGATCCGCGTCGTTCACCGCGGCGCTGATCCTGCGTGTCTGCCGCTCCCAATTCTGTTTGCAACACATCAGTAGGCAAAACGGACCTCCTTGATCGCGCCGCCATCGAGCGCAATGAACCGCACGACATACATGTTGTTGGACGAACTGACTTCCACGCGATAGACGGTCTGCGTCGCGTGCACTTCAGACACCAGTCCAGGGTCGCGCATGAACGTTGTCCCTCGACCGGACGGATCGTTGCGCCAGAGCAGCGGCGCGAACGGAGAGCGGTAACTCTGCTCGTCGAATGCGAGCTGCGCAGCACACGGAGCGGGCAATGCTCCCGCCGGTATTCTGAGCGATGGCTCAATGCCCTTCCCGATAGGCGTGCCGGGAGACGCATTCGCCGTTGCATCCAGCACGAAACGCTCGGCGGCTGCGCGACTCAGAGCGCTCGCACCATCGAGCGCGTGCTGCAACGTGCACGCATCGACTCGAGCATACAGCTGCTCCGCCTGCGACGCGCTGAAACCAAGGCGCCACATTTCGCCAAACAGACGCGAGCCCCATCCATCATTGACGAGCACAAATGCGTCGCCGAGATCGGCACTGTGCGCGGCGCGCGCGATTGCAGCAGATGTGGCCGCACTAGGCGAGCCCGCATGCGAGAGACTGGGCAGCGCGACGAGCGCGGCAGCGGTAAGAGCCTGGACCGGCAGCAACATCACACAGAACGTTGCGACGCGCGCCGGCATGCGCGCAGGACGCCAGCGCGCGACGCGCCGGAGCGCATCCGCAAGAATCACAAACAGCACGGGAACGACCGGCAGCAGAAAGCGCGGGCCGAAAAAGAAGTCGTGGTGCCAGTAAAGGAAGTAAACTGCCACGTGCGCGAGCACGTAGCCGAGCAGCAGACGCCAGCGCGCATCGAGTGCGCGTGCACGCGTGGCTACCGCAACCGCAGCAACTACCAGAACCGGCAGTGGCCATTCGAGCAGCGACAGATTCAGCAGCCCTGTATCGAACAGCAGGTTGCGCATTGCATCCGCGAATCCGAAAACGATTCCCGGCCCGCGTATGCCGAAGCCGGGCATGTTGCCGTTGCCCCACATGACGGTGTAACCGAACCGGAGTGCCGAGCCCGTTGTCTCAGCATTGGCGGCAAGCAACGGCAGAATGCCGAGCACGGTGCCTACCACGAGGAGCGCGAGTGCAACGCGACGATCGGGTTGAGCCTCCGGACGCGTGAGCACGTAAACGCCGAGCACCGCGGCGAGGATGAGCGCATCGAGTGGACGTACGCACGCGCCCAGGCCGACGAGTCCGCCCGCGAGCGTGACCTGCGGGAATGTCGGGCGCCGCAGCAGCATGAGTGCGAGCGCACACGCGGCGAGGGCGGCAAATGTCGCATTGCTCATGACGGCCGCGCTCGAAAGAATCACCATCGGTGATGCAATGACGAGCAGACCTGCAATCGTCGCGAGCGCGTTACCGCCCATTCTGTATGCGATGGCGATCGTGCCCGTTGCGAACAGCAGTCCCACAATCACGCCGGGCAGCCACGGCATCTTCGTGACGATTCCGAATGCCAGCAGCGCGGGGTTGCCGATCGGATACTGGCTGTACCAGCGCCCCTGGTCGACTACGGTGTTGCCGATGCGCAGCAAATCCTGCCGGTGCGGCGCTGCAATCCAGAACCGGCCAACCGATAGCAGCTTCGCCTGGAAGAGCTCGGCAAACGTATCGGGAAATTGCGGCCAGCCGCGAAACACATTTACAGCCACCAGCATCACAGCGAATCCCGTGAGTGCGCAGAGCGCGATGGAAACGTTCGGCATCGTACTCGGCAACACGCTCGACACGCGCGGCGCAATGCGCGGCCACACGATCGCGAGCACAACGCACACGAGCGCTCCAATCAACCCGGATGAAACCAGCAGCTGAAAACGATCCGCGCCGCCGGGAATACGCGTCAGCGCGCGCGGCAATCCAATGAGCGATACCAGCGCCAGCACGCAGAACCCGGCAATGAGCGCAACATCCAGCGGAGGCACTGGCTTTTTCTGCTCGAGAC
>JBBQYT010000171.1:0-5752 GCA_038208385.1 Longimicrobiales bacterium
GAACTGATACTCCGACTCCGTCACTACGTACTTGCCGTCCGGACTGGGGGTGATCGTGTGTCCACCTGACACGCCGGCGATGCCCGTCATCGAATACAGCATTGTGGGAGCGTTCGGCTTCGTGATGTCATACACGTAATACCCGCCCGCCCCACCGCCGTAGAACTTGTCCTGGTGCGTAGCCACATCGTATGCGATGTAGAAATCGTGGTACCCGCCCAGGCCGCCGCGCCGCGACGTTACCGCCGGAATTGGGACCTCGCCCAGCTTCCACTCACTCTTCGGGGCACCCGCAACAATCTTGTCGAGATCGTAAATGTTCGCGTGCGGTGCGATCACCGTGGTGAAAAGAAGTGCACGGCCGTCGCTGTGCTTGTATGCGTACAGGTTGTGAATTCCGCCCGGAGATTCCGGGATTTCGATGCGCGCAATCTCCTTCACTTTCGAGCCATCCGGCAAACCCGTCACATCGAAGATGACGGCGCCCAGATTCGCGTGCGCCCCACCCTGGCCGTTTTGCAGTGACTGCACATAGTAATACCGGCCCTTTATCTTGAAGTACTTGCCGTCCATTGCGCCCGACCCCTGTACCAGGTCCGCATCCTCCAGTGTCCACTTGTAGACAACCTTCGGATTCGACGGGTCCTTCACATCGATGATTTGAAAGAATTTTCCCGTAAAGCCCGGCGTGTACACGTACGGCCTCGACAGCTCCTGCTCCATCTCAATGTCTGATGCAAAGCCGAACCCGCCCTGCGGTACGTGCCCGAGGGCGTGCATGTTCGGGCTACCGCCTGTCTTTATGGCCGGTGGCTCCGGCACCGTCGCCGACGATCCCTGGGCAGACAGCAGCCCGGGCAGGCAGACTGCAAGTGCCGTGGTCATCACGAATGTCTTGATTGCCATGTTTTCACACTCTTTTCGGGTAGTAGGGTCTGCCGCGTCGCGCCCGCGCGTGCGGCCGTCGTCACTCGAAACCTGGAGATTGTGCTCAGACCTTCGGCGTGCCTTTCGGCACCGGACCGTTATCCCAGTCCTGCACGCTCGAGATGTTGGGCACGTTCCAATCGGCGCCGTTCCAGCCCTTGAAGCCGTCCATGCGGAAGAGCCACAGACCGGTTTCCATATCCGAGATTACAATCAGGCCGTCGGCGTTGCGCACATCGATGCCGAACGCACCATTCTCGACATCCACACCGCGCCAACCCTTGTTCGGGTCGCCGCCAAAGCCCGTGTTGTGCTCGCACTCACACGTGTAATACCAGCCAACAGTCTTCGGATGCTTCGGATCGATCATGTTGAATACCTGGAGACCATCCTCATACGCAGATACGAACACGTACGGCCAGCGAATTTCGTGGTTGTGCGACAGGTCCTGCCAGTCTGCAGTCCACGCGCTGATCGGCCTCTGGATGTTCTGTGTTTTTCCTTCCAGAGCCGGACGCAAATCGAAGATGCGGAGAGGAGCGTACTGATACTCTGACTCCGTCACTGCAAACTTCCCGTCCGGAGTCGGTGTGAATGTGTGTCCGCTCGTTGCGCCCGTTGCACCCGCGATCGAATACAGAAGCGTCGGTGTCTCCGGCTTCGTGATGTCGAATACGTAATAGCCACCCGCGCCCGCACCATACAGCTTGTCCTGATGCGTGCCGACATCATACGCCACATAGAAATCGTGGTAGCCACCCATCGACATCGCACCGCCCGCGGACTGCTGCGGCACCGGCACCTCGCTCACCTTCCACGTCTCCTTCGGCGCACCGGAAACGATCTTGTCGAGATCGTAAACGATCGCGTGCGGCGCAACCGCCGTCGCAACCAGCAGCGAACTACCGTTGCTGTGCTTATACGCAAAGATGTTGTGCACGCCGCCCGGTGATTCCGGTATGAAGATACGTGCGACTTCCTTTACGAGTGCTGGATTCGGCAGACCCGTGACATCGAAGATCACAACGCCGAGCGTCGCATTCGGGCCACCCTGCCCGTTCTGCAGCGACTGTGCGTAATAATAACGGCCCTTGATCTTGAAATATTTGCCATCCATCGCGCCCATGCCCTGCGTGAGATCGGCGTTCTCCAATGTCCAGCGGTACAGCACTTTCGGATTGCCTGGATCCGCTACGCTGATGATCTGGAAAAACTTGCCCGTGAAGCCCGGCGTGTACACATACGGCCGGTTCATGTCCTGCTCGATCTCGATGTCCGATGCGAAACCAAATCCGCCCTGCGGCACGTGCCCAAGCGAATGCATATTCGGACTGCCCCCGGTCTTCACCGCCGGAACGGGCGGAGTGGCCGCCTGAGCAAATGCGATCGCGGGCACTAAGACCATGGCCGCCCCCAATAACGATGCTGCTGTCTTACGCATGCGGTAATGCCTCCTGCGATGGGGAAATGTATGTGTGTTCGCGTGTGGAGAGCTGGTACGTCGAACGATTGGTCGGACTCCGAACCATGGAATCCCATACGTGTGTTACAAAAGAAAGCCGGCTGCGCATGCGCAGCCGGCTCCGTAACCGTTCCTACTGCCCGCCCGTACTGGCGGGCGTTGCAGGATCGACGGTGAACATCATCATCATGCCGGCCTGTAAGTGTTCCGCGATATGGCAGTGTAGCATCCATTTGCCCGGATTGGACGCGT
The DNA here is from genome assembly GCA_038208385.1 of Longimicrobiales bacterium. Taxonomy (GTDB): domain Bacteria; phylum Gemmatimonadota; class Gemmatimonadetes; order Longimicrobiales; family RSA9; genus JBBQYT01. Next base: position 2,642 of record JBBQYT010000171.1, read on the forward strand.
CGACCAGAATGTCGACTGTCTGACCGACAGGCACGAGCTCGGTATCCTTCCACACCTTGTTCGGCACCGGAACGCCATCGCGTGCAACGACGAGGAAGCGTTGTCCGTGCAGATGGATCGGGTGCTGCATCGGGTGCATGGCACGGCGCTCGTTGTGCAGCCGGATTTTTACGATATCGCCCTGCTTGAAGTGCCAGTCGATATCCATGTTGTCCTTGTTGCTCTGTACGTCGCGCAGAATCCAGCGGACGCCTTTGCCTGTTGCGAGCCAGTTCATGTCGGGCATGCCGTCGTTCCATTCGATCGGCGCACGGTACGCGGTGTCGACCGTGAGGAACTGTACGATGGTGAGCGGCACGTCCTGGATTGCGACCGTCATCGTGAGCTCCTTGTCGGGAGCCTTGTCGAAGTACTGACGGTACTTGTCGATGTCGCTCTTTACATCGGCATTTTCGCGCAGTGTTGCGAACTGTGTCGAGAAGTCCCTGGCGGTGGGTGCTGCATCGACCATCACCATGCCGAGCGTGTCGGTTTCGGAGAAGAACTCACCGAGAAAGTGGTTGATCGCCTGTACGCTGTTCGTCATGTAGTACTCGCCATCCTTTGGAAACTTCACTTCGATGACGTAGCGCTGTGCGGGCGCGATGACGATGCTCTTTACGGTTTCTTCGTGCTCGTATTTGCTTACATCCGATGCGACGATCTTCATAGGAGCGTCGCCGAACGTGATGTTGTAGACGCGTGTGTTGGACACGTTCGTGAGGTAGAACCGCACGACATCGCCCTTCTTGGCCTGGAGATGATACTCGGGCTCGCCGTTCACGAGGAACAGGTTGCCGAAGCGGCCCATGAACACGAAGTCCGGTGCCTCCTTGCCCCACGGCATTGGTCCATCGCTGTTGACGAGCAAGTCATCCAGCATCAGGACTTCCTCGCGGTTCACCGGGCTGTAGTAATCAGCCGCAGAAGGATCGACCATCATGTTGCCGTACAGACCGAGATCCTGTTCGATGTCTTCACGCACGTGCGGATGGTACCAATAGATGCCGGCATCCGGAAAATGCACGGTGTACGTGAACGATTCCCCGGGCTTCACTTCCGCCTGCGTCACGTCGGGAACGCCATCGTTCCGGTTGGCGAGGCGCACACCATGCCAGTGTACCGTTGAAGGCAGGTCGAGGCTGTTCTTGAATTTTACCGTGATCGTCGAATTCTGCTTGACTTTGATCAGCGGGCCCGGATACTGGCCGTTGTAACCATACATCACGAGCGTTTTGCCGGCGATTGTACGCCTTACCAGCTTCGCCTCGAGCTCCAGCGTGCCGCCGTCCGCGATTTCAACTGTCTTTTGCGGCACGGCTTCGGCGAGCTTCGAGATGTCGATGCCCTGACCCGGCATCCAGTCCGTCGTCTTGGGACGAAGTCCCATGAGACCCGGCATCATCGGCATGCCCTTCGGCATCGGCAGGCCCATGCTCATGTCGACATTGCTCATGTTCGGCAGATTTGCCCAGCTGCCGCCCGATGAGCCGTGATTCATGTTCATTCCAGGCATGTTCTTCATTGCCGTGCTGTCGCTCTGCGCGACAACCGGCGCGACAATGCACGCAAACAACAGCATCAAAACATTTAGACTGCGATTCAGCACGGGCCGCCTCCACTGAACAAATCGTGACCGACAAAGGACTGCAGGAGACCGCTCGGCGAGATTCCGCGCAGCACGATCGGACCACTGCGCGCTGCGGGCTTCGCTGTCGGCTCGAGTGTGACGAGCAGGATGAACTTGTTGAGCGAAATGTTGTTGAAGCGTTTCGTACCGTTGGTGATCTCACCGAGGTTGAACACCTTGATGAGCGTCGGCTCTGCGATCCATGCAATGTAGTGCGTCACCTGACCGGTCTGCCCGAGTCCGCTGAACGTCACCTCGACATCGTACGTGAGATGTCCGTCCTGTGTCGTTGCAATGCCTGTCGGCGAAATTGCTGGAATCAGCACGCCACTACCGGCAGCGCCGCGCGCTTCCGATGTTGGCTGCAAGAGAATTCGTTGCAGATCCATGCTCGAACGGCACACGCGCACACCCGGTCCCTTGACCGGCTCTGTGCCCGAAACATGAACTGCTCCCGCTGCGGAGAATACAAGGCTCGCTACGAGCCATGGGCGCACCGCTCGCCTGATGCACGGCCACACGTTTTTCATTGGTTTCCTCGGAGGTGGGAACTCCTGCAAAGCTAAGCTTCACGCCTGAACTGGTCAAGCGACTCATAGGAACGAGTTTAGTCGCGCGGCTCCTTGCGGCGCTCCGTGCGGACATGCTCCGGCCAGAGCGCCACCGGCTCGTCCAATTCCTTCCCCAACGCCAGCAGCAACGGATGCATTGACGGGAAACGCTGCTCCGGATCAGACAAGAGACACCGCATGATCACCTCTCCGAGCGATGCGCCGATTCCCGGCGTGAAACGGCTCGGATCCGGTGGCGGTGTCACGCCGATCTGCGGGTGCTGTCGTTCTGCGCCAGTGCGCAACTCGTCACCCGTGTAAACGTCCTCGTACGGCCAGCGGCCCGTCACCATCTCGTACAACAGCGCGCCCAGGCCGTACACATCCGCCGAGCGTACCAATGGCTCTTTGCGCACTTGCTCCGGCGACATGTATGGCGCAGTGCCGAGTTTGCCTGTCGGTTTGTGCTCCGGATCGATGCGGCGGGCAGCGTCGAAGTCAACGAGGATTGGAACGGAATCGCGCAGCAGGAGATTTGCCGGCTTCAAGTCGAGGTGCAGCCAGCCGTGGCGGTGCAGATGAAACAGGCCCGCGCCGATATGAATCGCAGCGCGCACTGCATCGGTGATTGTGAGCTTGCGGTCGGGTTTGCTTTCGAGGAGATCGAAGAGCGATGGTCCTTCGACGTACTCCATCAGCAGGAACGGCAGCCCTTCGTGGTCGCCCTGCCCGAACGAGCGGATGACATTCGGGTGTCGCACGCGCTGGAGGATGCGCGCTTCGCGTTTGAGTGCTGCCTTCGCGCGCCGGTCGGCGCTCTTCCCGGGTGCAAGAATTTTGCACGTGAAGGCGCACCACTCGCCTGCACTCCAGACCTGATACAGGTGTCCC
>JBBQYT010000172.1:0-5731 GCA_038208385.1 Longimicrobiales bacterium
GCAGTGGTGGCGCCGAAGGTGTTGGCCGTACCACGACGAATGCAGTCGTTGCAGGAACGCTCGGCATCATGGTGCTCGATGTCGTGCTCGCGCCGCTGCTGAAGTTCTTTTCCGCAGCCGCGCTCCGATGATCGAGTTTCAAGGTCTACGGAAGAGCTTTGCCGGCCACGTTGTCCTCGATGGTATCGACCTGTTCGTTAATGAAGGTGAGACCCTCGCGCTGCTCGGACCGTCGGGCGCGGGCAAGAGCGTGCTGCTCAAGCACGCCATCGGCTTGCTCGATCCGGATGCCGGCGATGTCATCGTCGATGGGACATCGATTCGTTCTGCGTCCGAAAAGGAATTGCGCCGCGTCCGCCGCAACGTCGGCTACGTGTTTCAGAACGCAGCGCTGTTCGATTCGCTGAGCGTCGCTGAGAATCTGTGGCTCGCGCAGGATGATGGTAGCGGCGCGCACTCGAGAGCGGCATGCCGAGTGGATGCGGAAGAATTGCTCGCACGCGTCAACCTCGATGCAGCTGTGCTCGACAAGCTGCCGTCGCAATTGTCCGGCGGAATGCGCAAGCGCGTGGGTGTTGCGCGCGCAATCGCAAGCAGGCCGCGCTACCTGCTGTGGGATGAGCCCACGACGGGCCTCGACCCCGTGAATGCAGACAACATTGATTCGCTGATCCTCGAGCTGGGTCGGGACCTCGGTGTGACGAGCATCGTCGTAACACACGATCTCGATACGACATTCGAAGTCGGTACGCGCGTGGCTCTGCTCTATGAGGGACGCATACGGGCGTGTGCGTCGCCCGCTGAAATACTCGAGAGCACCGATCCGGTGGTGCAGAGATTCGTGCGCAGAATCCGCAGCGGTCCCGTCGCAGCTGCGTAATTCTCAACAGGAAAAAAAACGAAATGGATAAACGCAGGCGTAACATCACCGCGATCGGACTTCTGGTCGTCGCTGCAGCAGCGCTCTTCGCGTGGGGATTTTTCTTTCTCCTCGGCGAGCCGATGCTGACGAAAGGCAACACTGTTTTTGTCGTCGTGAATAACGGTGTTGGTCTGAAGCGCGGAGATCGTGTACAGCTGCAGGGCGTTACAATCGGCACGGTGCGGGAGGTGCTGCTTGCGCAGTCACGTGGCGTAAGTGTAGAGCTGAGGCTCACGGACGGCATCAAACTGCCTGCGGACACGCGCGCGATCGTGCGTGGTGACGTGTTCGGGGCCCATACGGTGGACTTGCTCCCGGGAACGGCTATCGTCAAACTTCAGTCGGGCGATACGATCCGGGGCAGCGCTGAGTCTCCGTTGCCGCAGGTTGCAGGCGAGCTGAGTCAGCAGGCACGGGCAATTCTCACCAGCACGGATTCACTGCTTTCGCCGCGCACGGTTGCAGATCTCAAGGCCACAGCTGCAACGTTGCCGAAAACTGCTGTGGAGATGCGCGATGCGTTCGTCGAGCTGCACGGTGCGGCGGCCGCGCTTCGCAAAAGCAGTCTGGATCTCGAGAATGCGCACACGGGCCCGGCGTTGAAGAGTGCGCTTGGACAGGTCGAGCAAAGTGCGCGCGCTCTGACAGCGGCGGCGAATTCGATGGAGCGATCGCTCAACTCCACGGCGTCGGTGATGAACAAGATCGACACCGGTAAAGGAACCCTCGGCAGGCTTGTGAATGATTCGACTTTGTATCGCGACATGCAGGACGCGATGCGGGAGATGAAGGCCCTCGCCGTCGATATTCGTACGAATCCCAAACGGTATGTGAACGTCAAGGTATTTTGAGCGGCAGCTCACATACCGATCCAAAAATTCGAGGGGGCTCGCATGCATCTGGATGTGCGTAGTTCTGTCGCGCCCGAGAAGTCTGCAGCGGTGCGCCGGATCACAGCAGAAGGAATCCACTGGCGCGTTCTGGTCGAGAGCTGGCGCGAGGATGGCCAGTACGTGTGACGCCTGGTCTTCGAGCCGGACACGGCTGAGCCGCTTCATACCGGGAGGAAGGGCTCGCCGATGCTGCGTGGAAGTACATCGCAGGATGTCGTGTTGTCCGCGCACGATCTCTCCGAGAACAGACTCAAGGAAGTGCTATATTCGTTGCGATAGCAGCAAATAATTTCGTAGTCCAGGGAGGGCGCGGCGGATGTCGCGCCCTCCTTTGTTTGTATGACGACACAGGTTGTAAGGCTTGTCACACCGGGGCCCGAACCTTGCCTCTGTGACAGTTGCGGGACCACTGCCGCGGGGCGGCAGGATGGGAGCCGCAGATGGGCATGGGAGGACTTCAATGGCGCTGTACATACTGTCGCTGATCACGCTGCTTTCCCTCGCGTTGACGGCATATCTGGTGCGGGTCCCGAGCGGTCCCGCCCGTCCGGGTTGTGGCTGGAACGCTCGGCTGCGCGGCGCACCGCGCCCGCAGCTTGCGCGCGTGACGGTGCGGGAGAGGTCCTCATGATCGGAATCGTTCTGCGCGTTGTTCTGCTGGTCTTTGCGCTCATCGGGTTTGCCGGGACCGGCGCATCGCTCGCTGTCGGCCGGTACCGCCACCAGATGGATGTCCAGCGCGATCTCGGCATGCTCGGCGTAGCCTGCATGCTTTTCGTGTTTGGCGCGCTCTGCACTGCGGTGGGCACCGGGCTCGTCGGCGTGCTGGCCTTTGGTGGCGTCGCGCTCTGGGCCAGCTACGTTCTGATGGCCCAGCACCTCGGGATCTTCTACGTAGAAGTGAACGGCCGCGTACTGGCCCGGGAAGAAACCACGCGCGAAGAGCCGTTCGAATCCAGGGGCTGAAAACCCGGGGCGAGTGCTCCCGCACTCGCCAACAATTGCCCCGATTGGGCAGAGGGCATTCCATTCAGGCCTCCGCAACTTTACTTTCACGCCTCAAATGTGAACATCACACAAGGGGCAATTCCGTTGAATCTCGATTCGTTGGACAAGCTCGTCTCGCTGTGCAAACGGCGCGGATTTATTTTTCAGTCGTCCGAGATTTACGGCGGCACGGGCTCCGTGTGGGATTACGGTCCGCTCGGCATCGAGCTGAAGCGCAACGTGAAGGACGCGTGGTGGCGTTCGATGGTGCACGAGCGCGATGACGTCGAGGGACTCGATGCATCGATCCTGATGAATCCGAAAGTCTGGGAGGCGAGCGGTCACGTCTCCGGCTTTACGGATCCACTCGTCGAGTGCAAGAACTGCAGGCGCCGTTTTCGCGCGGACAACGATGATGTGAAGTCGGGGCAGTGTCCGGTGTGCGGCACGCGCGACGCGTTCTCCGAGCCGCGCATGTTCAACCTGATGTTCAAGACGTTCATGGGGCCGGTCGAAGCGGATACGTCCGTCATCTATCTGCGGCCCGAGACTGCGCAGGGCAGCTACGTGAACTTCCAGAATGTTCTCACGAGCACGCGCCAGCGCATCCCGTTCGGCATCGCACAAATCGGCAAAGCATTTCGTAACGAGATCACGCCCGGCAACTTCATTTTCCGCACGCGTGAGTTCGAGCAGATGGAGCTGCAGTTCTTCGTCGAGCCCGGTACCGACGATGAGTGGTTCGAGTACTGGAAGGCGAAGCGCATGGACTGGCACCTGTCGCTCGGCATCAACCCCGCGAAGCTGCGCTTCCATCAGCACGCCGAAGACGAGCTCGCGCACTACGCAAAGGCCGCGTTCGACATCCAGTACGAGTTCCCGTTCGGCTGGCAGGAGTTCGAAGGCATTCACAATCGCACCGACTTCGACCTCAAACGCCACCAGGAATACTCGGGTAAGAAGCTCGAGTATGTCGACCCGGTGAATCGCGAAAAGCGCTATCTGCCGTACGTGGTTGAAACCGCAGTCGGCGTCGACCGCACGGTGCTCGTCAGCCTCGTCGATGCCTATCGCGAAGACAATATCGATGGCGAACAGCGCGTCGTTCTCGCGCTGAACCCGCGCATCGCCCCGCTCAAGGCGGCAATCTTCCCGCTCGTCAAGAAGGACGGCATGCCCGAAACTGCTGTGCGCATTCACGATGCATTGAAGAAAGCCGCGGTTCCATCGTTCTACGATGACAGTGGCTCGATTGGAAAACGGTATCGTCGTCAGGACGAGGCTGGTACACCGCTTTGTATCACGATTGACGGTGAGACAGCCGAGAATGGGACCGTCACGGTTCGGGACCGGGATACGTTACATCAGGACAGGATCGCGGCCGACGCAGTTGTCGACTACGTACGCGTCCACTGCAGTCTGAGTTGAGCGTACGGGTCGCGTCGTACTGTCACATCGTTCTTGACGTCGTCGGCGGGTTGGGGCTATTCTAGCTAAGTCCCTGTCAAATTAAGGTTTGGTGTCGCCGCCAGTGGAGGGGTGGGCTGCGCCGGCCTTCTATTAATCAAATAATCTGAAATCCGTCTCACTGCGTAAGCAGTGTGACGCGCCTTTGTGCGCTCCCGTTGTCGAATAGGGATGTGCGCGAGCGGTGTTCACCGCGTCGCGATTGCGACGCGTTTTGGTGGGGCAGGACGCCCCGTATATCACGCTGGAGGCATGATGAGGCCCATCGCGAAGCTACTGATGCTGGTTCTGCTGTTCGCGGGTGGAACGAGCGTTGGAGCGCAGCAAGCAGCACAGCGTCGAGTTGTAACCGGCCGCGTGCTCGCGGCACAGGGAGACCAGCCGCTGAGCAACGCAGGCGTGCAGATCGTCGGGACGCGTCAGGGCGTCTTTACGGATGCGAGCGGCAATTTCCGCATTCCGGTGCCGGCGGGTTCGGCGGTCAAGCTGCGTGTGAGCTTGATCGGTTACAAGACGCAGGACCTGGATGTAGCGGCGACCGCGTCCACGGTTACTGCGAAGCTGGGACAGGACGTCCTGAACATTGATGAGATCGTGGTCACCGGCCAGGCGACGACGGTTGCGAAGCGCAACCTGGCGAACGCAGTTGGCACGGTGAGCGCACGTGACCTTACGCGCGCGCCTGCTGCCACACTGGAGCGTGCGGTCGCCGGCAAGATGGCGGGCGTCACGATTCAGCAGAACTCGGGCGCACCGGGTGGTGGTCTTCAGGTGAACCTGCGTGGCGTTCACTCGATCAACGCGTCGGCGGATCCGCTGTTCGTCGTGGACGGCGTGATTGTCAGCAACGCGGCAATCGAGTCGATGCAGCAGATCATCACGAAGTCGTCATCGAATGCGACGCGTGCGGGTCCGCAGGACAACTCGGTGAACCGCATCGCGGACTTGAACCCGAATGACATCGAGCGCATCGAGGTCCTGAAGGGTGCTTCCGCTTCGGCGATTTACGGCTCGAAGGCGACGAACGGCGTGGTGATCATCACCACGAAGCGTGGCGCCACGGGCAAGCCGCGTATCGCGATCTCGCAGAAGCTCGGTCAGTATCGCGTAGCGAACTCGCTCGGCTCACGCACGTTCAACACCGTGGCTGATGCGGTTGCTGCGTTCGGACCGGCGGCTGCGAACTTCTACACGCCGGGCGTGATCTACGACCACGAGAAGGAAATCGACGGCTACCATGACCTGTCGTACATGACGTCGGGCAGCATCAGCGGTGGCGATGACAACACCCGCTATTTCGTGTCGGGTCTTTCGCAGTCGGACAAGGGCGTTGTCAAGAACACCGGCTATCAGAAGCAGTCGGTGCGCCTCAACCTCGACCAGAAGGTCAGCGACCGGTTGAGCGCGGGCCTGAACATGAACGTGGTGCACTCGTGGAACTCACGCGGCGTCACGAACAATG
>JBBQYT010000173.1:0-5695 GCA_038208385.1 Longimicrobiales bacterium
GCCCCAGTCGGACTCGGCTTCCTGCTATCGGGGCAATTGGCTACATAAAGGCGCTCGCCCAGGTCCCTCGGAGTGTCGTCCATGAATGACGCGCATCGTCTGCCGCCCGTTTTCTGTCGCGTGGTCTCTTTTCTGGCCGCCCTGGTCCTCTCGATCAACATTGCCCAGGCCCAATCGCCGCGCGAGCTGGCGGCGGCGCGGACCTTGATGGTCGAGAGCGAAGTGGCGGCCGCCGGGATCAAGGACCCCGCCATCCTGGCCGTGATGCGCAGCGTGCCGCGCCATGAGTTCGTGCCGGCCGACGTGCGGCCCTATGCCTACCTGGACATGGCTCTGCCGATCGGCGAGCATCAGACAATCTCGCCACCGTTCATCGTGGCCTACATGACCCAGCAGCTCGGCGTGCGGCCCACCGATCGCGTGCTGGAGATCGGCACCGGCAGCGGCTTTCAGACTGCCCTCATCGCTCAGCTCGCGGGCAACGTTTACTCGGTCGAGCGCGTGCGCGAGCTTTCCGTGCGTGCGCGAGCCGCACTCGATGCGATGCGCGTCCCGAACGTCGCCCTGCTCGTCGGCGATGGTACGATTGGCTGGTCGAAGTACGCTCCGTACAATGCAATCCTCGTTGCTGCAGGGGCGCCGACAATTCCGGATGCGCTCATCAATCAGCTCGCGCCCGGCGGACGGATGCTGATCCCGCTCGGTGACTTGACCGAGCAGAAGCTTACGCTCGTTCGCAAAACGGACGACGGCACCGAAACCGAAGAAGTGACACGCTGCAGCTTTGTGCCTTTGCTCGGGCGCTTCGGCTGGGCAACGGAAAGGTCGTAGCGCACTTGATCGAAAAGATCCTCGGCATCCTCGCGACGTTTGTCATTGCGGTCATCTCCAAGCTCGGCTATGCGGGCGTTGCGCTTCTCATGGCCATCGAGAGCGCCTGCATTCCGCTGCCCTCGGAAGTCATCATGCCGTTCGCGGGCTACCTGGTTTCGACCGGCCAGATGAACCTGTGGATCGTTGCACTCATGGGTGCGGTCGGCTGCGTGATCGGCTCCATCGTCGCATACTACGTCGGTGCGTATGGCGGGCGCGCAATGATCGTCCGCTACGGCAAATATGTCCTGATCTCGACAAGAGATCTCGACATGGCGGATCGCTGGTTCGAAAAGTACGGCGACATCACCGTCTTCATGGCGCGTCTGCTGCCCGTAATTCGCACGTTTATTGCATTTCCGGCGGGCGTTTCCAAAATGCCGATGGGACGTTTCATCATTTACACATTCGTCGGCTCGTTCATCTGGAGCTACGGGCTCGCCTACGTCGGCATGAAGCTGGGCGACAACTGGCCATCACTGAAAGTCTACTTCCATCGCTTCGACTTCGTCATTGCGATTCTCATTGTTGCGGGTGCGGGGTGGTGGATCTGGCGACACTTCCGCCATCGCAAGCAGGACGCAGTGCGCAGCTAGTGCGGTTCTGCTTGCGCTCTTCCTGGGCGCCAGCACACTCAACGCACAGGAGCATGCGAGCGACAGCACACGCGTCATGAGCCTGCCCGAAGTCGATGTGTCCGTCACGCGTACGCCGCGCCGCATCGAGCGCGTCCCCGCGGCCATATCCGTGGTAACGCGGGACCAGATCGAGACCGCCAAACCCGGCCTCACCCTCGATGAAGACCTGGCCCAGGTGCCGGGCGTGTTCATCAGCAATCGCTACGACCTCTCACAGGGCATGCGCCTCTCGATTCGCGGCTTTGGCGCGCGCGCAGCCTTCGGCGTGCGCGGTGTACGCATCATTGCCGACGGGATTCCACTGACGATGCCGGACGGCCAGGCAGCGCTGACAAACATCGATCTATCCTCTGCAGAGCGCATCGAAGTCATTCGCGGACCCTCATCGGCATTGTACGGCAATGCGTCGGGCGGTGTAGTCTCGATCGAGACGGAAGAGCCGCGCGCTGACTTCTCGCTCGACACGCGCTTTACCGGCGGGGACTACGGCAATGGTGACCTGCTCAATCTGCGCAAGCTGCAAATCAAGGTCGGTGATCGCACGGGTCGCGTCAGCTACCTCGCGAGCGGGTCGCGCATGCAGATCAATGGCTTTCGCGATTACTCGCGCGCCCGGCAGACAGTGCTGAACGGCAAAGCGAGCTATGCGCTGTCGCCTGCATCGTATTTGACGTTCGTGTTGAACGGCGTAGACGTGCCGCTGTCACAGAGCCCCGGCGCCGTCACGCTCGACACGGCGACGCTGCGCCCGACCGCTGCATTTGCGCGCAACGTCCAGACGCTCGCGGGCAAAGCTGTCACACAGGTGCAATCCGGTTTGCGCTTCGTGCAGGACACGCACAAACACAGAATCGATGCGAGCGTGTACGGCCTCGGGCGCGCACTCGACAATCCCACGACGTTTGCGTTCATTCACATTGCACGCGCGAGTGGTGGTGCACGCGCGAGCTACGCGGTTCAGGACCATCTGTTTGGCTTACCGCTCACGCTGACTGCGGGCGCGGACGCCGAGCTGCTGCGCGACAATCGCAAAGAGCGAAACAACAAGGCCGGCCTGCCGGGAGATACGCTGCGCAAGGACCAGCTCGATCAGGTTGGCTCCCTCGGGCCGTTTGTGCAGGGCGTGCTCTCACTGCTTCCGGAACTCGAGCTGACTGCCGGCGTGCGGTATGATGCCGTCGCATTCAGAACTATCGATCACAAGCTGACCGACGGCGATAATTCCGGACACCGGACATTGGGCGCAGTCAGTCCGCTCGCGGGATTGATGTTCGCCGCAACCGCGAAGCTCAGCCTTTACGCGAACGTCGGCACATCATTCCAGACACCGACGACGACGGAGCTGATCAACGCACCGCCCGCGCCGGGCGAAGCGTGCTGCAAGGGTGGATTCAACACAGCGCTCGGCCCGCAGCACGCGGTAAGCTACGAGGCGGGCATCAAGGGCCATCCGTTCGCACGCGTGCATTACGAGGCCGCAGTGTTCATCGCGCAAGTCAAAGGCGAGCTCGTTTCGTATCGGCTGCCACCACTCGAAGATCGTGATTTTTTCCGCAATGCAGGAAGGTCGCGCCATCGCGGTGTCGAGCTTGGCATGTCGCTCGATCCAGCGCAGGGTCTGCACGCGAGCGGAGCGTATACGTACAGCGATTTTCGTTTTGTCGACGATGGCCTCACCGGTGCGCTCGACGGGAAGCACATCCCCGGCGTCGCGCCGCATCACTTTTACGGCTCCATCGGCTACCGCGCACAACGGTTTCCGACCATTGATGTGGACATTGAGCATGTGAGTCGTTTTTTCGCAAGCGATGGCAACGAGGCGTTTTCACAGAATCCTGCGTATACCACGGCAGACGTGCGGTTGAGCTGGAATCAGCGCGTTGGTCGGTGGGCGCTCTCGCCATTCATTGCAGTGAACAATGTGACAGACAAGCGCTACAACGGGTCCGTCGTTCTGAATGCGACGGCGCGGCGCTACTTCGAGCCCGCGCCGGGACGAAATATCTACCTGGGCATCGGCGCGCCGTATTCCTCTGCAAATCGTTCCAGCACTTCACGCTGATTCGTCACTGCATACTTTCCAGCCAGCCGCGCCCGCTTTATCTTCCAAAGTCAACTCTGATCTTCCAACTCTCGATGAGGATCGTCGATGCGAGATCTGGCCTCCGACTCCGGGTCAGTCCCCGGGGAACAGCCATTGCCACCGACCGTCACTCGCAGGGCGGACGCAGATGGTCGTGCGTCCGGAGAGGAAGGTCCCATGATGCCGCCGTTCCTCCCGTCTGAAGCTCGTCCATACTCGACGTCTCCAGTCGAAATCCAGTCGGCCTCGGCTTCGTCCGTGTCCTCTTCGGGCGATGTTTCGGAAGACGATTTCTGGAACAACCTCGGCGATGTGCCCGGCGAGGGCTCTGCGCAGAGCGTGAGCAGGTTTGCCCCCGACGGCGCAGCGGAAAGCTTCCCGATGGACGCTTTCTTCATTCCGGAGGGCGCCGATCACGTGCCTGCCGGCGTGGACGCCGCAGCGGCGCAGCACCTGGAGCATCGCGTGGAGCTGGACCCGGCAGCCATCGCCGAAAGGCTCGAAATGGTTGCCCGGCGCCTGCGCCTGGACGGTCAGGCTGCGCTCGAGCCGATGCTCGACGGCGACAGGCTCGATGCCATTCTCGGCCGCGTCCTCGCCGACTACCTGGCTGCCCAGAAGCTCTGATCCGCCATGTCCGCTGACCTCGCCGCACGCATCCGCGCGAGTGTACGCGAAATCCCAGACTTTCCGCAGCCCGGCATCAACTTCAAGGACATCACGCCAGTACTTGCCAACCACACGCTGTTCGCGGAAATCATTCATGCGCTCGCCGAACCGTACCGCACTGCAGACATAACCAAAGTCGTGGCCATCGAATCACGCGGGTTCATCTTCGGCGCGCCCGTCGCCATGCTGCTCGCGTGCGGCTTCGTGCCGATCCGAAAGCCCGGCAAGCTTCCGCACACCACGCAACGCATCGAATACGCACTCGAGTATGGCACCGACATTCTCGAGGCGCACGTCGATTCGCTTGCGGTAGACGATCGCGTGCTGATCATTGATGACGTCCTCGCAACCGGCGGCACCGCGGGCGCGGCTGCAGACCTCGTGCGTCTGCTCGGCGGCAATCCCGTCGGCGCCGCTTTCGTTATCGAGCTCGGGTTTCTCGCGGGCAGGGAGAAGCTTGTGAAGCTTCCTGTTACGTCGCTGCTTTGCTACTGACCGTTGGAACTTCCAGCCTCCCCGGGGACCATCATTAAACAGCTTCTCCCACTCAAACCTCACCGCCGGGAGCCTTCCATGACCCTCGTAAGCGACCTGATTCGACGCAAGCAAACTGACGTCATCACCGTTCAGTCGACGACTGACGTTGCAAGTACAGTTCACCTCCTCATGACCAACTCCATTGGTGGCGTGCCGGTAGTTTCAGCCGAAGGCGTCGCTGTCGGTTTTGTCGCCGAGCGCGACATCGTCAAGGCCCTCGAGTCGAATCGCGAACAAACGCTGCGCCTTCCCGTCCAGCAGATCATGAGGCACCCCGCGCCGACGTGCGGAGCAGAGGATTCGCTTCGCGACGTCATGGCGCGCATGACACGTGACAGGCTCCGTCATCTGGTCGTCATCGAGGCTGGCCGCGTTGCAGGAGTGCTTTCCGTTGGCGACATCGTGAAATACCGCCTCGAGCAGCTGGAGACCGAAGCCGGCGTGCTCCGCGATTACGTCGCCGCGCAACGCGCGGCTACTTGAGCTGGCCGAAAGCCACGCACCGGCCCGGGGGCGGCTCGCAGGAAGGCCGAACTTTAGTTATTTTCCGGCCAGCCGCCCCCGTAGCTCAGGTGGATAGAGCGACGGTTTCCTAAACCGCAGGCCGCGTGTTCGAGTCACGCCGGGGGCATTGTAAGTCGTTGTACCGCAGGAACCTGCATAACTCCGCTCAGGAGCCTCACCCAAGATGACAAACTCCAAGCTCACGCTTCGCCTGGCGATGTTGACGCTCGTTGGTGTCACTTCAGGATGCGGCGGAGACAACTCGACACTGGCGTTTTGGCGCACCAAGGCCGACAGCATCACGGCCCTGAATACCCAGTTGAAGGCGCGCGCGGTGGAGGCCGAGCAGGCCGGCGTTGAAAAAGACACGCTGATCTCGTCGCTGCAGACG
>JBBQYT010000174.1:0-5694 GCA_038208385.1 Longimicrobiales bacterium
TCCCAGACCTGTTTGATTTCCGGCGCCGGCAGCGTATTCTGCTGAGCCAAAAGCAGCCCACAGCAAGGAGAACAACGGATGCGGCGGTGCATCATGAGGTACGTTCTGACCGTAGGCGTAGTCATCGCCTGCCAAAGCGGGTATTTGGCGGCGCAGGACGCCCCGAAGCATGCACGTGCACAGCGCATTACGGGTGGTAGTGCACCGCACATCGATGGCTCGCTGGATGACGCCGCGTGGGCGGCGGCACCGGTCATCACGGATTTTGTCCAGAAGACTCCAACGGAAGGCGCCGCTCCAAGCGTTCCAACAGAAGTTCGAATCCTTTACGACGATGAAGCGCTCTACATCGGCGCACGCATGTTCCGTCCCGACGCGAAAGCGATCCGTCGGTCGATCACGCGTCGCGACACGGACAGCGATGCGGAAGTTTTCCTCATCTCCCTCGATCCGTATTTCGACAAGCGCACGGCCTACACGTTCTCGATTTCATCAGGCGGCGTACGCGGTGACTTCTACCATCCGCAGGACTCGCAGGACAGCGGCCGTGAAGCGACGTACGATCCGATCTGGAACGCGCGCACGCGAATCGATGCGGATGGCTGGACTGCGGAGATGCGCATTCCATTTTCGCAGCTTCGTTACAATGCAGGCGCTACGCAGACGTGGGGCATTGAGATGTCACGCAAGATGCCGGACAAGAGCGAGGAGCTGCAGTGGGTGTTGATCCCGCTTTCGGCGGCAGGATATTCGTCGCACTTCGGGACGCTGGACGGTATTGCATCGATTCATGCTGCGCGTCGCATCGAATTGCTGCCATACGTCGCGGGTGATCTCACGTACCGTGCGAATGTAGATCCCGCAAATCCGTTCAATGACAAGGCTGTCGGTCGTGCGGGCGGTGACCTGAAGGTTGGTCTCGGTCCGAACCTGACGCTCGATGCGACGGTGAATCCGGACTTCGGCCAGGTCGAAGCCGACCCCGCAGTCGTAAACCTCACTGCATTCGAGACCGTGTTCGATGAGCGCCGTCCGTTCTTCATCGAAGGCAACGAGCTGCTGACGGGCCGC
Source organism: Longimicrobiales bacterium (assembly GCA_038208385.1). Classification (GTDB taxonomy): domain Bacteria; phylum Gemmatimonadota; class Gemmatimonadetes; order Longimicrobiales; family RSA9; genus JBBQYT01. The sequence goes on from JBBQYT010000174.1 coordinate 1,072, forward strand.
GGCGCGAGCTTCCTCGGCCGTCCGACGTGGTTCTACAGCCGGCGCATCGGCGCAACACCGCCCGGAGTCGCTACCGGTACGTTCGTACGGCAACCGTTGAATACGACGATTTTGTCGGCAGCAAAAATCACCGGCCGCCTCCCTTCCCGCCTGTCCGTCGGACTCCTCGCCGCGGCGACGCCGCGCGAATACGCCGACGTGTTCGACGCCGGCCCGAACCGCACGAACCGGATTGCGGTGGGCGCGCCCGCGCAGTTTGGCGTGCTGCGACTGCAGCAGGAGTTTGGGCGGAAGCAATCGAACGTCGGCTTTTCATTGACGGGTATGCGTCGGGACCTCGACCAGCGGGGTGGCTTGAGCAATCTGCTGACGCGGAATGCGATTGCAGCCGGAACTGACTGGAAGCTGCGCTACAACGAAGGCATGTGGGAGGTCACAGGCTGGGTCGGCGGCAGCTACATCAGCGGCGACGCTTCCGCGATCAGCGGCATCCAGCGCAACAGCGCGCACTACTTCCAGCGCCCGGACCAGACGCACATCCGCTACGACCCGACGCGCACGTCGCTGTCCGGATGGACGGCATCACTCCGCGGTGACAAGAACGCAGGCCGATACTCCGTCGGCGGCATCCAGCTCGCGCTGCGCGCGCCCGGCTTCGAGATCAATGACGCCGGACAAATGAAGAGCGCGGACGACATCGACTTCAACGCAGACTTCGGCATCCGCGACGTGAAGCCGGGCAAGCATCTGCGTCTCTGGTCGTTCAGCCAATCGACGCAGGATGGCTGGAACTTCGGCGGCATCCACCAGTACTCGCGCTTCAACGAAGGCGTGCAGTTCATCTTCCCGAACTTCTGGAAGGTCACCGGCAAGTACACGTACTATACGCGCGGATTCGTCGATGACCTGAGTCGCGGCGGACCCCTGATGGTTTCGCCGAAGGCATGGCTCGTCAACGCGCAGCTCACGAGCCGCACAAACGTGCGCACAGTGACGAGCATCAAGGCGGAATACTTCAAGGATGAATTCGATGGATGGCGCTGGACGTTCAGCGACAGCACGAGCACGCGCCCGTCCGCACGCTGGCAGGTGTCCCTCATTCCGACGTACGAGCACGCGGTCGATCCGCGCCAGTACATCGCGACGTTGAGCGGCGGACCGATCGCAACGTACGGCAGTCGTTACGTGTTTTCGTACGACGAGCGCAGCACACTGTCGGCGCGCTTCCGCCTGAACTACGCGTTTACGCCGAACTTCACAATCGAGGGCTATGCCGAGCCGTTCGCCTCGAGCGGTCGCTTTTACGACTTCGGCGAAATGGCCGCACCGCGCACCGCAGAGCTGCGCACGTACGGCATTGCCGGCAACGGGACGACAATCGCGCACAACAACGACGGATCGCACACTATCACAGCCGACGGCAAATCATTCGGCATTCGTGCGCTCGACTTCAATCGGCTGTCGTTCCGGTCGAACCTGGTGTTGCGTTGGGAGTGGCTGCCTGGCAGTACCGCATACCTGATCTGGCAACAATCGCGTGCCAACTCGGATCCGGTCGGGAGACTGATCGGGCCCGGCGATTTGTGGGATGCTACGCGTTCGGCCGGGGATAACTTCTTTGCGTTGAAGGTCAGTTACTGGATTGGGGTGCGGTAAGATTATTCACCGCGGAAGACGCGGAAGACGCGGAAGAACTTCTTGAGAGTCTTCCGCGTCTTCCGCGGTGAATAAATGTATGTGACAACAATGCTCGTTTTTACGATGTCGGACGAGTTGCTCCAAGAATTGGATCCTTGTTGCCGGTCAACTCCCACCGCACCAGGGAGGCCGGGATCATACCCACAGCGTTGAACTCATCCATGAATCGCTTGAGCGTGAACTGGTCACCCAATTGTCTGGCGCGTTCGGCGATCACCTGGTCGAACATCACTTTGCCGATGATGTAGCTCGTGCCGTAGGCGGGCTGCTGCAGGTACAGGTGCTGCTCGTGCCAGTCTGTGTTGCCGTTTACGCGCAGCCAGCCGCGCGGCGTCCAGTCGGATGCGAATTCTACCGCCTGCTCGTGCGTCATCTGGTTCGAGTGCATCATCAGGTCTCCGAGTGCGCGTGCGGCGCGCTCTGCAACCAGGATGTAGATCAGCTCGTTCGCGTGCGGGTGCTGATCGAACATGCCGTGGTTCAGCATCATCTCTTCCCAGCCGGTCGCAAAGCCTTCCGTGCGCGTGTCGAAAATATTGTACAGCAGCGGCACCTGCCGCACCGGGCTCGACGGCGGCTCCTTCTCGAGGCGGGCGAGGTCGAACCAGTGGTAGTCGTGGGTGAGCATGATCATGCGGTCGCGCGCGTCCACTTCACTGAAGAACTCACGCTCGCCGGGATTGAACTTCCCGATTTTTGCGCGCAGCGCTGGATCCATGTAATCGCGCACTGTCATCACGTTGTTGTCCTGCAGATACTTCATGTATTCGGTGACGCCCGCATTGAACTTGTTGTCATGGTCTGCTGCGTTCGCAACGGGTACGAGCGCAGGCAGATTGCGGTTCCGCTCTTCTGCCAATTTCAACGATGCATGCGCGCGTGACAGCTCGCGCCACATGAGGGTCACTTCATCCTGCCACGTGTACGGCACGAGCTGTACGTTCTTCAGATACCAGTTGTAGTTCTCGACGCCGATGCCGGATGGACCGCGCTTGATGTTCGAGCGCGAAACCAGCCACGTGTGGAACTGGTCCGTCGCATCTTTGGCGCGGCTGATGGCATCATCGAGCTGCGGGTCTGCGCCCGCTACGCGCTTGGCAAATGTCGAAAGCGTTTCACTCTGCTCGGCCATCGACACCGCGCCTGCGATCCACAAGTCTCTGGCGTTGCCGGTCAGGTTCACCTTCGCCTGGGCGAGCACTTTGGGGATGGTGCCGATTTGTGAGGCGAGCTCGACCGCATCCGGACGTGTGAGCGGATACTTGTACTTCCACGCTTCGATCGCAGTCGAAATGACCGGGCCTTCGCGCGCGGGCTGATCGCTTTGCGACAGGAAAAGCATCGAATAGAACGCAGGATTCTTCACCCACGGCTGGAGCACGCGGTGATCGAAGTCCAGGCCGTTCATCTCGGCGCGCAGAATCTGGTAGTCAACCTGCTGCGGAATGGACCAGCCATTCGGGTTGATGGCGGCGAGGCGCTGCTGGAATGAAGGGAGCTCTTTTTTCTGCGCAGCCATTGCGGCGACGGTGTAGTCAGGCACGCCGTCCGTGACCTTCGGCTTCTGGAACTCGCGCCAGTAGCGGAAAAGCGCGAGCAGGTCGTCATAGCTCGAGGTGCTGGCAATGCCAGCGACCTGCGAGCGTCCTGTGGCCCTGGCGCCGGTGCGCTTCTGCGCATGAACATCCGCTGACAACGCGAGCGCAAACCCGATTGCGCTAACCAGCAACAGCTTTCGCCGTGCGAACTCAATCAACATGTAGAGCCTCCAGGAAGCCTTGGTTGTGACGACATCAGGATTTGATGATCACTTTGCGGATCTGCGCACCTTCGAGCATGCGATCCACGCCCGCCATGCCCTTCACGACATCGGCAAACACAGTGTAGAGAAAGTCGAGACGCGTGTTGTCGATCAGGTTGATGAAGATCTGACCATCGCCGGTGTCATGTCCACGCGTCGACAGGCCGACTGTGCCGCGGTCGTTGTCGACACCAAGCTCGTCGCGGCTGAATGCATCCTCACCGCGATACTCGTTGGCGTTTGGACTTCCGCCCTGCACGACGAAGTTGTATTCTACGCGATGCAGTGTGAGTCCGTTCCAGTAGCCTGAGCTGGCCTGCCGGAAAAACCGTCCGGCATTCGCCGGCGCATCGAACGGCAGCATCCTGAATTCGATTGTATCGCCGGTGACCATCACGAGAGTGACTTTCGCGCGGTCCATCGTCACTGCGTCCTCGAACGACGGCGTTGGCGGGAGCGGCAACGCCTGCGGCTCCGCCGCCGGCTTCGTGCCGGTCCACGTGCCGAGTATATCCGCTGCGTGACGCGCAACCTGCGAATCGAAGTCGCGCAGGTACGGCCGCAGGCGGCTCGCAAGTTTGGCATCGCCCAGCCTGCCGACGGTGGCCAACAACGAGTCGCGGCCATCGCGCGAGTTTTCGCGCCGCTGCGTTGTCAGACGGTCGATTGCATCCAGCATTGCAGGTGCTGCTTCCGGCCGGGTGGTACCACCGAGCGCGGCCGCTGCGGTCATGAGCAGCTGGCTATCGTCTTTCGAGAGCTGTGCAATGTAGCGCGCATCCTCTGCATGACCCACCACTGTCGACAGACCCTGCACCGCGGCAGCGCGCACGTTCGGCTGCTGGTCATCGAGCAGGCGCTGTAACATTGCAGTGTCGCGCACCTTCGCGGCTGCGTTGGCGGCGTACACGCGCACGAACAGGTTCGGGTGTGCCGCGTAGCGCGCGATGAGCGGACGCGCACGCTCCGCATCGCGCGTTGCAAGCGCGATCAGCGCGTGCGCAGGCACGTGCCACGCGCCAGTCGCCTCTATCGGCAATCCCCTCGCCAGCGAGCCGAGAAATGCAACGGTTCCAGCCTGTGGCTTGCAGCGATTTCCCAACAGATCGATCGCCGCCAGCCGT
>JBBQYT010000175.1:0-5681 GCA_038208385.1 Longimicrobiales bacterium
TCGACGGCTTCCTGAGCGAGACGCTTCGCGCGTCCGCGCTCGACAAACTTCGCAAGCAAAATGCTCATCTCGTACAAAAGGACCAGTGGAAACATCATGAAAACAGTGAGCGTGACTGCATCGCCCGGCGTCAACACGGCGGCGGCAACCGCTGATATCGCAATTGCAAAACGGCGCGAACGCTTCAGGAACTCCGATGTCACCAGACCGAGCGATGCAAGCACCAGGATGACGACCGGCAGCTCGAAGATCGCACCAAACGCGAGCAGCAGTTTGACGACGAATTCCAGATATGGCCCGATGACGATGTTCTGCTCGAGCGAGCTCACCTGGAAACCCATCATGAACTGCAGCGTGAGCGGCAACGCAGCAAAATAGGCCAGCGAAACGCCCGCGGCAAAAAGCAGGACGCCAAGGTAGAGGGCGGGAATGATCGCGCGCTTTTCGTGTTTGTGCAGCGCGGGAGCGAAGAATCCCCAGACCTGATAGATGATGACGGGAAAGGCGAGGATGAAGCCGACCGTGAGTGCGAGCGAGATCGTGAGGAAGAACGGGTCGGTCGGGCTCAGGTACTTGAGCTTGGTGCCATGGAGAAAGGGCTCGATGGGCTTAATGAGGAGCCCGAGTACGTCGAATTTCGTAACCAGCCAGAAGCCGACAAGGGCGCCAACAAGGAGCGCAGCGAGACTCCAGATGATCCGCCAGCGGAGCTCCTCGAGATGGTCGAGGAACGGCATCTCCGCCGCCCCCGTTCCGCCCTTCCTGAACATTACTCTACGGTCTTCGGGCATTTACTTCCGTGGCTCGTGGCTCGTGTCTCGTGGCTCAATCCCTGAAACCACCGTGGACCGTGGACGGTGGACGGTAAACACGAGCCACGAATCGCGAATCACGAGCCACGTGCTATTCAAAGGGGAGCTCTGCCTGTGCTTCACTGAGGGCCTCGCGGGCCCGCCGCTCGTCCAGCTCGCGGAGTTCCTCGTAGAACTCATCGATGTCCTGAAAGTTCCTATAAACCGACGCGAAACGGACATACGCCACATGGTCCTTCGCTTTCAGACGATTCATGGCCAACTCGCCGATAGCGGTGCTCTCCACCTCGTCGCGGCCGAGCTGCGCGAGATCGTCCTCGATCTCATCCACCATGGTCTCGATCTCAGCCAGCGAGATCGGTCGCTTCACGCACGGAAGCCGCACGGCCCGCAGCAGCTTGCGGCGGTCGTACGGCTCGGATGACCCATCGTGCTTCAGGACCTGGAGCTGACGCTCTTCGATTTCCTCGAATGTGGTAAAACGGCGGCTACAACGAAGGCACTCGCGGCGGCGCCGAACGGCACGTCCCTCACGGCTTGTGCGCGAGTCGACCACCCGATCGTCCATGTGGTGGCAAAACGGACAGCGCATTGACTGCCGTCAGCGCTTCAAGCGACGCAGCTTGTCTGCAGCGAGCCGTGCCTCATCAGACTTGGGATAGCGGGCCGCAACCCGCGAGTAGAACTCGCGTGCCTTCGCCGTGTTGCCGCGCTCTTCGGAGATCACACCCGCCCGGTAAAGCGCGGTCGACGCCTGCGCGGAGCTTGGGAACAACTCCACGACCCGGTCGAATTCCGCGAGTGCGCGATCAAACTGCTTTTCCACCACATACGTCTCAGCCAGGCTGAACTGCGCATCGGGGGCACGTGAATCGCTCGGAAAATCGTGCAACAGCTGCTCGAACGCCTTGCGTGCAGTGCTCGCAGATCCGCGCTGAAGCTGTTCGCGGCCCAGACGATACATTTCGTCGGCACTTCCGGACGCAGCTGTGCCACTTGTGTCGCGTGCGGGCGCGGCTGATGCTGCCGCCGCTGCAGCAGCGGCCTGCTCCCTCTGCTGATCGAGCTGAGTGCGAAGCTGCTGCAGGTTGGCCTGGCTCTGGCCAGTGAGTGCCTGCACCTGCACCACCTGGTTCATCAGGTCGAGCAGGGTATGCTGAATTTCACCGCGCATACGCGTCGTGATCTCGCTCGTCGCATGCAGCGAATCAATCAGCTCGCGGTTCTGCCGCTGCAGGGTCCGGAACAGGGAATCCTGACGGGTCTGCAGTATGACGATCTGCTGCTCCACGTTGCGCAGATCGCCCTTCGTGGCGCAGCCGCCCGCGAAAAACGCGAGGGCGGCTGCACCTGCAATCGTAAGCTTCCGTGCTTTACTGATTCGTATCACTGCCCTGTCCTGACGTTGTCGCCGCCGGAAGTGATCCGGAAGTCGGCGCGTCGATTTCGCGCCCATGCACTCTCATCATGCCCCATGTCCACGGGACGCTCCTCGCCATAACTGACGGTCTCGAAGCGGCCACCATCGAGGCCGAAGCCCGTGAGGTATTCCTTTGAGGCGGAGGCACGACGCATGCCGAGCGCGAGATTGTACTCGACCGAGCCGCGTTCGTCGGTGTTGCCTTCGATGCGCACGTTCACGCCGGGACTCGCGCGCAGAATTCCGAGCTTCGCATCGAGGGCTGCCTTCGCATCGGCGCGCAGATCGGCCTGATCGTAGTCGAAGTAAACGGTCTGCTCGAGTGTCGCGCGAGCGCGCGCTGAGCCTTCACGCATTGCCTCCGCGGCGGCTTCTGCGCGCCGGATCGAGTCCTGACGCATCTGCGCGCGCCGGATCGAGTCCTCGTTGACGCGCGGCGCCGCCGGTGGGGCTTCTGCGCGTGGAGGAACGACTTCCGGCGGCTTCTTCTTATGGCAGGCCGAGAGTGCCGCGGCTGCCAGTGTGAGCATCAGAACGGATCTGCGCATCATCGCACCTCCGAGTTGGGTTTCAGCGACGGCGACCAGTCCGCAATGGTATACCGGCCACCAAGAACGAGCGGTCTCAACCGCCCAGTTTCTACGTCCATAACATACAGTCCAGTACCCCCTTCGCGCACCCCGGTAAATACGAGGTGCCGGCCATCCGGCGCCCAGCTCGGATCTTCATTGCGACCCGACGACGTGATTTGCTGCACCTCGGACCCCGGACGGGTCGGGTCCGCCGTCATGATCTGAAACTCGCCCTTCGAGCGGCCATGAAACGCAATGCGATTGCCGATCGGTGACCAGTCCGGCGATGTGTAGTAGCCCGGTTCGCCATACACGTAGGGCGAGACGAGCGTGGGATCTCCGCCATTGGCAGGCATCACGTAGATGTGCGGCTGTCCAATGCGATTCGACATGAACGCCATCTGCGTCCCGTCCGGCGAATACGTGGGCGATATATCATCGCGCGGATTCTTACTGATGCGGCGCATACAGCAGCGCTGTACGGCATCGTAATCATCGATCTCGGTTCCCTGCCCCGTCCACAGCGCGAAGGCCAGGTGTCTGCCGTCGGGCGAGTAAGCGGGAGTGAGGATGAAATCGTTCCGCGATGTGATGATCTTCACATTGCCAGTATGGACATCGCGCTCGACGAGCTGCCAGCCACGACCGGTCTGCTGCGCATATGCGATGCGCTGGCCGTCCGGTGACCACGTGGGTGAATAGATGAGCATGTCATTCGCAAAGAAGCGATGCGAGCCCTGTCCATCCGAATCGATGATGACGAGCTCATCGCCGGTTCCGGCTTTGTGTCTGTAAACGATTCTCGAGGCGGCCATGCCTTGCTGGCCGGTTGCCCATTTGACGACATCATCCGACACGCGATGAACCATCAGCCTGAAATCGGGCGACGTCGCCGCAGGCAGAGAATACGTCATTGCCTGTTTGCCCGTGCCATAGACCACGTCCCACAAGACAACGTGCAGCAGATATCCAGCACTCGCCGGTGCAACTTCACCGGTGAGCAGGTAAACGATACCCATGCTGTTCCATGCCTTGAAGTCCGGCGTGCCCGTGCCGCTCAACTTCTCCGGCATGATGTCGGAAATCACAAAGCGATCGCTGAAATCGAGATCGTTCTTGATTATGGTTGTCACCTGCTCTGCCAGTGACCCGGCGGTTGTTGCGCCACCGAACGGACGCACTGCGACTTTCGGCCGGGTCATCTGCTGATAGGTGACGCGCAGCCTCACGCCGCTCGGCAGCTTGGTCGTGTCCTGTCTCTGTGCCGCGAGCGGATTGGCGAGAACAATTGCGAAAATTATCAGCGTGAGGCTTGCGCTCCTCTTCTCGCGCAGGGGCGCAGAGACGCAGGGACGCAGGGAGCTTTGGAGGTTCTTCAGCATGTTTGTATTCAGAGTCATTTCTTTTTGTTTTCCTTCTCCAACCATCGCTTGAATTTTTGTCTTGTTGTTGTTGCAAAACCAAACATCCTCACGTCAGCGCGGCGGCTCGATATATAATTCGACCGGCAATCTCCGGGGCTCGTAGCCACGGGGTAGTGCGCCGAATGCCTTGTTGTTGCCGGCGGCTTCGATGGCGCCCTGCGCCTGCAGGTCGAACGGAAAGCTGCCGCTTCTCTCGAGGACACGGATGTCGCTGACAGAGCCATCGCGATTCACTACGAAGTATACTTTCGCTTTCAGGCCTGGTGTTCCGGTCCAGCGGAAATAGCGATTGATCTGGAGGATGATGTTGTTCAGATAGTCGGGGAACGGAAAGTCTTCGCCCGCGATCTGCACGTTCAGACCCGATCCGCCAACTTCCGCGCCGGGACGCGGGTTCCAGCCTTTAGCGGGCGTCTTCTTTTTGACATCCGCAGTCGACTTCGTGGGTGTCGGCGGCGTCCTGGGCTGGGGCTTCGGCGTTTCAGCCTTCACCGGAGCGGGCTTCGCCGGCTCGACTTTCGGCGGCGCAGCCGTCGGGACTGTCGATGTGACCAGGTCCGGCGGGCCGAGCTCCTGCGGCGGCGGCGACACGATGTTCACGCGGTACGTCTTGAACTCGACGGGCGGCCGCGCGATGTGCATTGTGGTCCACCAGATGCTGGCGAACAATGCGCCGTGCAAAAGCACGGATGCGACCATTGCAGCCGGACTCGGCTTTGCACGCGCGCTGCGCAGCGTGAAGAGCGGACCGTCTGCGGTTTGCGACACGCTCACTTCTCCTGCAGCGGCTCTGCGACGAGACCCACCGTCGCGACATCGAGCTGCTTCATGAGTCCGAGCACCTGCAGCACGCGACCGTACGGCACGTCCTTGTCGCCGCGCACGTATGCATCGTGCACGCCTTTGTCCTTTACAAGCTTGGGATACAACGTCTTGAACTCGTCGAGCGATGCGACCGGCACTTCACCGATGAAGATCGAGCCATTCTTCGTGACCGTGACTGTCATGCCTTCGGCGGATGTGATGGGCGCGGTTTGAGACTGCGGCAATTTCACTTCGACGCCGCCCTGCAGGATCGGGGCAGTGATCATGAAGATGATGAGCAGGACGAGCGCGACGTCGACGAGGTTGATGAGATTGACCTCGGCGGTCATTGCGAGACGGTTGCGGCGTGCGCGACGTGCTGATTCGTGCATGCTACAGCCTGCCCTCGCGCGCGAGCGCGCCAATGAACTGACCGGTAAAGCCCTCGAGCTCGCTGCCGAACGAATTCAAGCGGCTGACGAACAGGTTGTACGCGATCATTGCGGGGATTGCGACGATGAGGCCGCCAGCGGTAGCCGCGAGCGCCTCGGCAATGCCGGGCGCAACCGCGCCAATGTTGCCGCTGCCGGTGGTGCCAATTCCAAAGAACGTATCCATGACACCGATGACGGTGCCGAGCAGTCCGAGC
>JBBQYT010000176.1:0-5670 GCA_038208385.1 Longimicrobiales bacterium
GGAGTGACACTGCATGCAGACTTTGACGGACTTGTCCTTGTCCAGCGTCGCCAGCGCGCGCATCCCGATGTCCGCGGCTGATCCGATCTTTCCGGATCGCGCAAGCTCGATGTGTTTGCGCGCGGGACCGTGACATGATTCGCAGTTGATCTGCAGTGTTGTGAAGCGCGTCTTGAATGCGTGCGTCGTCGTATCGAATCCAACATCGATCTGGCTGCCGTGACACTGCTGGCACGTCTCGAATCCAGCCTGGCTCCCGAGAATGCGATTTGGTGTCCAGTCGCCGCAGTCTGCGAGCGCGAGCGAAGGCGTGATCGCAACCGAGCCCTTGTTCAGACGACCGAGCGTATTGCAGAACCAGCGATTGCCGGTCTTTGTATAGTCGAACGGCACGAAGCGAATTGTGCCGTCTGGAAACTTCGTGAAGAATGCCTGCGTTCCTCCACCGGCCAGGAACCCCCCACCGACGACGGCTTCGACGCGATACGTCTGTACCGGCCGTCCGGTTTGCGCAATCGTAAACGTGTACTCGCCGCGACTGTTGATATTCGGAGTGACGACGGCATCGCTGAAATGCATCGGCTTGCCGTCGAACGGCGCGATGATCTTTACGTGTCCTGGAATTCCACCGGCATGCCCGTGCGTCGACTGCGCCCACTTCGCGTATTGGTCCGCATGACACTGCGCGCAGGTCTCGGAGCCGGCAAAATCCGCGAATGCGACATTCGTATCGTCTGATTTGTGCGGTGCGCTGGGAAATGCTGCCGCGATTGCTGCCGCGCCACCCGTCGCCGAACGGCGTGAAATCATGAATACGGCAACAACGACTGCGATTACGCCGATGATGCCGGCGAGGATCCACGTGCGACGTTGCCTGCGAGCCGGTTCCGATGGGGGTGATGCAGCAGTGCTGGACGCGGCCGGCGGCTGCTTCGATACACCCTTCTGCTGACCGCCTTTTTTTCGCGGCGTCATTTGTTACCCTGTCCCCATGCGGGCCCCTGGCAGTGACACAGCTCGCGCAGGTACTGCACGAGCTTCCAGATCTCAGCGCGCGAAATCGTCTCGCCAAACGGCGGCATACGATTGCTGCGATTCATCACAAAGCCACCGGCAGAAATCGCATCGAACAACTCATCATTCGTGCGCGTCGACATGTATCCGGCGTCTGCATGCACGGTTGGTCGCGTCGGCAGGTTCTGCGCGTTCAATCCATCGCCACCGCCCCGCTGGCCGTGACATGCGGCACAAAAGCGTGCGTATGTCGCTGCGCCGGATGCTGTGTCGCCTGTTGTGCCGGAAACCGGCCGCTGCGCCATCGTCGAAGACTGAAGTCTCGAGCTTGCGGCGAGATAGTTGACGATGAGGTCGAGTGTCGTGGAACTCATCGGTACGCGCGGCATCATGATGCCCGGCACTGTGTGTTGCGGGTCCTCGATGATGGCTCTGACGTATGAGGCGGAGCGTCGCTGCGCGACAGTAGAGAGATCGGGCCCGACCTTGCCGCCTTTGCCCGCGAGCTGATGACATCCAAGGCACGGCAGGCGATCCTGCAAGAGCGATTCGGCTTTCGCTTTCGAAAACGTGGAAAGCTCGTGCGGAATGAACGCGCGAGTGCTCGCAGGTGCGGGCGACGTCGCGTTTCGCTCACCGGATGCACGCGCCTGAGCGCGGGTTTGAATTGGAAATCCGAGGGCCCATACGCCGACGAGCGAAAGGGCGACCAATCCTGGCTGCATGCACACTCCCAAAAATGCGTCTTCGCGAACGTCAAGATCGTTCGTCACCGGCGGGCTTCGCAAGCGACGCGCTGTTCGCACGTCGAAGCGTTATGATGGTGCTGAATACCCTCGTGACGACGTTCATGACAACGCCGCTATGCAGACGATTTATCCAAACGGGAGGTGGTATGGAAACGGGGATTCGGCGGCGGGGTCAGCGTATGTGCGGAGCGAGCGGGAGGGCAGGGTAATGTACACCTGTTGTGGTACCGCGAATCGGGATTCAGCGGGAGGCGAGGTTTGACGGGGCCGTTGCGGGGGATTCGGGTACTGGATCTTTCGGAGAGTTTGGCGGGACCGTTTTGTACGCAGATTCTTGGAGATATGGGTGCCGAGGTGATCAAGGTGGAGCGTCCGGATGGGGATGCTGCGCGGCGCTGGGGTCCGCCGTTTTACGAAGGCGAGAGTGCGATTTTCCTGTCGGCGAATCGCAACAAGCGAAGCATTGCGCTGGACATGAAGTCGGAGGTTGGCGTTGAAGCGATGCGTCGTCTCGTCGCGCAAAGCGATGTGGTTGTGCAGTCGTTTCGTGCGGGAGTAGCGGAGTCGCTTGGTTTTGGTGCGGAGCAATTGCTCGAGCAGTATCCGCGTTTGATTTATTGTTCGATCACGGCGTTTGGGATGAGTGGACCGATGCGCGATGTGCGTGGCTACGATCCGCTTGCGCAGGCGTATGGTGGACTCATGTCGGTGAATGGACATCCGGGTCAGGATCCGGCGCGCATTGGCACATCGGTAGTCGACATGGGAACGGGGATGTGGGGCGCGCTTGCGATCATGGGTGCGCTGCGACAGCTGGATGAGACGGGGAAGGGCTCGCACGTGGTTGTGTCCCTGCTCGATACAGCGATGACATGGATGTCGTATCACATGATGGGGTATTTCGCGTCCGGGGTGATTCCGGGCCCGCAGGGCTCGCGCCTGGACATCCTTGCCCCGTACGAAGCGTTTCCGACGAGAGATGGCTGGGCGATGATTTCTGCTGCGACCGATCAGATGTTCCGGGGACTGTGTGGCGTGCTCGACATTACGGAGTGTGCAAGGGACTCACGCTATGCGAGCAATGCAACGCGCGTGCAGCATCGGGATGACCTGCACGATACAGTCGCTAAAGCGACGGCGTCGTTTTCGACTGACGATCTTCTGGCGCGGTTGCGTACGGCAGGCGTGCCCTGCGCGCCAATCCTGAACGTCGAGCAGGTGGTCGCGCTGGAGCAGGTGCAGCAGAGCGGAATGTTGCTGGACAGTGAAGACACGTGCAGGTCGATTGCGTTGCCGATCGAGTGGAATGGTGAGCGATCCGAGGTTCAACATCGTCCGCCGCATCTGGGAGAGCACACGTCAGAAATTCTTCGAGAGATTGGGCTTGGGGATTGAATAAATGAAAACATTTCACACAGGGATCACTGGGGAAAAAACGGAGAGGCCCCACAGAGAAATAACTCATCTCCGGGCTTCTCCCGGTTTGCCACTGTGAAACCCTGCGTGAAATGTTTTCTTTTTCTAGTTACTACGTCAGGCGGGAGGCTCTGCTTCGCGGCCGGAGATTTCGATGACTTGTATGCGAAGCAGGATGTAGCGGAACGCGGTCGGGTCTGCGTCCGTGAATGCATCTGGAATCAACGTGCGAAAGATGCGTGCGGCTTCGTCCCATTTGGCGGCGTTGGTCTTCCATTCACTGTTGCCGGGTGCGGCCGCGTGGAAGCTTCCGTGCACGACGACGCTGCGCCAGCTGAACAGGCCTTCCACTTCATCGACTTCGAATGCGACCGGCCACGACTTGTGGACCGCGTTGTTGCCGGTTTCCTCGAGGTGCGTCCCCTGAGCAGTCCGCGCGTAGATCCAGCCATTTCCATCGCCTGAAAAAACGTAGTGGAGCGGAATGATGTCGATGTGCTCACCGCGGGCGTAGGCCAGGCGTCCGACGTAGTTTCGGGACAGGATTACTTCACATTCTACGTGCGAGAGCGTACGAAATCTGGGTGTCGTGGCCGTGCCGGTCATCGGCGTCTTTCGGGAGCGGAAATGGATGTTTACGTAGTATGCACTTTCCGAGCCTTGTACAGAGTCACACAGCGAGGATCAAACATTGCTTTTGCGGGACTGGGCACGCTAGCCCGTCTTTTGCAGACAGGCGGGGTATTCTAGTGTGGTATTGTGGAAGCCGGTCCTCACTATTTCTGGCGAGAATCGTCAGGAAGAGGGCGGAGCGGATACCACCTTTTACGCGCGATCCTAATTGCGGAGCAAACCCATGGCAGTGGGCCCGAATCGCCCCACCAATGGTTCGCCGGACGACGCCGCTTCGAGTGGGCCGTCGGCAGACCTTTCGGTAGAACTTGATGCGAACGACGGAGAGCAGGCTGTTCGCAAGGGAAATGGCTCGCCTCGACCGCGGGCACGGCGGTCGTCAACGCCGCGCATTGAGCGGCGAACGGCGAGGTCATCGACGACGCTTTCGCGGCTTCTGGAAGCACTACGCGCGCTCGAGGCGGGCGATTTTTCGGTTCGGCTGACGGAAGCCGGGGACCCGATGATGGACGAGATCACGATCGCGTTCAACGGGATTGCGAGCTTGAACGAGCGTTTGACGCACGAGGTCGTGCGGGTGAGTACGACGGTCGGGCGAGAAGGGCAGATGACGGACCGTGCATCGCTCGGTTCTGTAAGTGGCGGTTGGGAGCGCACGGTGGAGTCGATGAACCTGCTGATCACGGACCTGATGCAGCCGACCACGGAAGTGGCGCGTGTGCTGACGGCTGTGGCGCGCGGGGACCTGTCGCAGAAGATGGATCTCGAGATCGACGGTAAGTCGGTGCAGGGCGAGTTTCTGCGCATTGGTACGACGGTGAACACGATGGTGGACCAGTTGAGCTCGTTCGCTTCGGAAGTAACGCGCGTTGCGCGCGAAGTGGGAACGGAAGGGAAGCTGGGTGGTCAGGCGGTTGTGCCGGGCGTTGCAGGCACGTGGAAGGATTTGACGGACAACGTGAACTTCATGGCGAGCAACCTGACGAGCCAGGTGCGTAACATCGCCGTCGTAACAACAGCGGTGGCAAACGGAGATTTGTCGCAGAAGATCACGGTAGACGTAAAGGGCGAGGTTCTGGAGCTGAAGAACACGATCAACGTGATGGTGGACCAGTTGAAGTCGTTTGCATCGGAAGTAACGCGCGTCGCAAAGGAAGTGGGAACGGAAGGGCAGCTGGGTGGTCAGGCGGAGGTGCCGGGAGTTGCGGGGACGTGGAAGGACCTGACGGATAACGTGAACTTCATGGCTTTGAACCTGACAGACCAGGTTCGAAACATCGCGGACGTGACGACGGCGGTGGCGCGCGGCGATCTGTCGAGGAAGATCACGGCTGAAGCGTCGGGTGAGATCCTGGAGCTGAAGAACACGATCAACACGATGGTGGATCAGTTGAGTGCGTTTGCAGCAGAAGTTACGCGCGTTGCACGCGAGGTAGGAACCGAGGGCAAGCTGGGCGGGCAGGCGCGAGTCGAGGGTGTTGCAGGCACGTGGAAGGATCTTACTGAAAACGTAAACGCGATGGCCGGCAACCTGACGGTGCAGCTGCGCGACGTATCGGGAGTCGCAACTGCAATCGCGAGTGGTGACCTCACGCGCAAGATCACAGCGGAAGCGCGCGGCGAGATCCTGGAGTTCAAGGAAGTGATCAACTCGATGGTCGACCGACTGTCGGTGTTTGCGGACGAAGTGACGCGCGTTGCGCGTGAAGTAGGAACGGAAGGCATGCTGGGCGGGCAGGCGCAGGTGCCGAACGTGGCGGGCACGTGGAAGGACCTGACCGACAACGTGAACTTCATGGCGAGCAACCTGACGAGCCAGGTGCGCAACATCGCGCTCGTCACGACGGCAGTGGCCAAC
>JBBQYT010000177.1:0-5659 GCA_038208385.1 Longimicrobiales bacterium
CCTCTCGACACGCGCGCCAAGTCAAGGTATTTTAACGGCATGCACAAATACCTGCCAATGCTGGCCGCGCTGTGCCTTGCCGGGACCGCTGCGCATGCGCAGAAGTCCACGAGCGGCGCCGCGACCAAAAGCTCTTCCGCCGCGTATCCGACCGGCGCGACCCCTTTTCCGTCGAACCCGGCAGAGACGCGGCTGAAGAATGTCCGTCAGCTCACCCACGGCGGTGAGAATGCCGAGGCTTATTACTCCGCGGACGGCACGAAATTGATCTTCCAGGCCACGTGGCCCGGCATCAGCGAGTGCGACCAGGAGTACATCATGGACACCGCAGGCGGAAATACGCGCCGCGTGTCGAACGGGAAAGGTCGCACAACGTGCGGCTATTTCTTCCCCGACGGCAAGCACATTGTCTTTGCATCGACGCATCGCGCGAGTCCCGATTGTCCGCCGCGACCCGACTTCAGCAAAGGCTACGTGTGGGCGCTCTACGATTACGACATCATGATCGCCAACCCCGACGGCTCGATGCCGAAGGTGTTGTTCGGCAAGAAGGGATCGTATGACGCAGAAGCGACGATCTCTCCCGATGGCAGGAAAGTAATCTTTACATCGATGCGTGATGGCGATCTCGATTTGTATTCGATGAACGCGGACGGCTCTGGTGTGAAGAAGCTCACGGACGAGCTTGGCTATGACGGCGGCGCGTTCTACTCGCCGGACAACAAGCAGATCATCTACCGTGCGTACCATCCGACGACAGCCAGGGACAGCGCGGACTACAGAGGCCTGTTGAAGGAAGGACTCGTTCGCCCGACGACGCTCGACCTCTACATCATGAACGCCGATGGCTCGAACAAGCGACGCATCACGAACAATCACGCGGCGAACTTCGCACCGTACATGACGCCGGACGGCAAACAGGTCATCTTCAGCTCCAACGCAGGTGATCCGAAGGGCCGCGAGTTCGACATCTTCCTGATCAACGTCGATGGCACTGGAATCGAGCGCGTCACGCACGCACCACAGTTCGACGGCTTCCCGATGTTCAGCCCCGACGGCAAGCATCTGGTGTTCGCATCGAACCGTGGCGGCAAAGGCCCCGGTGAGACGGACTTGTTCATCGCCGATTGGGTCAGCACTCCGCCAACCCGCGGCGCCAGCCATTAGCTCTGCATTCGCTGGCGAGGCAGGATACCAATGATCGTAGGAGTGCCCCGCGAAACGGTGGCGCAGGAAAAGCGCGTAGCGCTGGTTCCTGACGCCGCCGCTCGTCTGATCAAAGCTGGCCACGAAGTTCTCATAGGCGTTGGCGCCGGGGACAAGGCCGGCTTTCCTGATGCAGCATACATCGCCGCAGGCGCGCGCATTGCCCCGGCCGATGAAGTCTTCGGCTCCGCCGACGTTATCCTCAAGCTCAATCGTCCTGACATAAGCGAAGCCCGAAAGCAACGCGAAGGCGCGGCGCTTATCTGCTTCATGCAGCCTGCTGCCGCTCCCGATGTCATCAGGGTCCTGGCCGAACGCCGCATATCGAGCTTCGCGATGGAGCTCGTGCCGCGCATCACGCGCGCCCAGGGGATGGATGCTCTGTCATCACAGAGCACCGTCGCCGGCTACAAGGCCGTGCTGATGGCCGCTGACGCGACGGGTCGTTTCTTTCCAATGCTCATGACCGCGGCCGGCACCATTCCACCCGCGCGTGTGCTTGTGCTTGGCGCCGGCGTTGCAGGCCTCCAGGCGATCGCGACCGCCCGCAGGCTCGGCGCCGTCGTCGAAGCATTCGACACGCGCCCCGCAGTGAAGGAGCAGGTGCAGAGTCTCGGCGCGAAATTCGTCGAGATCGATGTGGTGCACAACGAGCAGGCAGAAGACGCGGGCGGTTACGCGAAAGAGCTCGCCGATGAAACCATCCAGCGCGAGCGCGCGTTGATTCATGAGCGCGCAACGCAGGCGGACGTGGTCATTACAACGGCGCTCGTCCCGGGCCGGCGCGCACCGGTTCTGATTAGCGCGGATACAGTGAAGGCCATGAAGCCCGGTGCCGCGATCGTGGATCTTGCGGGCGAGTCCGGTGGTAATTGTGAGCTGAGCGCACCGGGTGAGAAGATCATGCTGCACGGAGTCACGATCATGGCGCCGCTCAACCTCCCCAGCGAATTGCCGTTTCACGCAAGCCAGCTTTACGCGCGCAACATTGTCTCGCTGCTCGAGCATCTCGCCCCCAAGGGTGTGTGGGGACCTGCGCTCGATGATGAGATTACCCGCGCCGTGTGCGTCACGCATGAAGGCGAGATCATGCACGGTCCGACACGCGCGCTCGTGGGCGCTCACGCGTGAGCGACAATTACGCGATCGAGCTTTCCGGGGTCGCGCGGCGGTTTGGACATCGCTGGGTATTGCGCGGTCTCGATGAAAAAGTGCGCGCTGGTGAAGCTGTCGCACTGGTAGGCCGCAATGGAAGTGGCAAGACAACCCTGCTGCGCATCCTGTCCACAACACTGCGGCCACAGCGCGGCACCGCGAAGATCTTTGGCTACGATGTCGCGAAACAAAGCGATGAAGTGCGCGAACACGTTGGCTTGCTCGGACACAATGCCGGTCTGTACGACGACCTGACTGCATTCGAGAACCTCGAATTCGCGCAGCGAATGTTCGGCAACGAGCCGACGCCGAATCCGATCCACGAAGCACTCGAGCGCGTCGGGCTCAAGGACCACACGAACGAGCGCGCGCGCGGGTTTTCATCAGGCATGCGCCGCCGTCTCTCACTGGCGCGTGTGCTGCTGCGCAGACCGAAGCTCCTGCTCCTCGATGAGCCATTCGCCAGCTTCGATGTAGAAGGCATTGAGCGCGTGTACGAAATCGTGCGCGAAGTCGTCGCCGCAGGCGGCTCCGCATTCATTGCAACGCACGACCTGGCGCGCGCACAGCCCGTAATCGATCGCGTCGTACGCATTGAAGACGGCAAGCTGCACCAGGTCTCGCAGGCGAACCAGCACGAATACGCAGAAGCATTGCGCGTCATCGACGGAGGCGCCTGACATGGGCCGCGAAACTCGCCGCATTCTCGCGATCGCGCTGAAGGACCTCACCGCTGAACGCCGAACGAAGGCAAACTTCAACGGCGTGCTGTTCTTTGCAGTGCTGATCCTGCTGATGTTTGGATTCGCACTCGGACCCGACGCCGACGCGCTGCGCGATGCGTCCGCCGGCGTCCTGTGGCTGACCGTGCTGTTCGGCGGTGTCCTCGCGTTCAACCGCTCCTACGAGATGGAGCTCGAGAACGGCGCGCTCGATGCACTGTTGATGTATCCGGGAGATCGCAAGTCGATTTACCTCGGCAAGCTCATTGCAAACCTCGCGTTCGTGCTGCTCGTCGAGGTGTTGCTCGTGCCGATGGCGGTCGTGCTCTACAATCTGCCCGTGAATCCGCGGATGGCACCTGTGCTATTGGTGTTGCTGCTCGGCACGATTGGTTTCGTAACGCTCGGAACTTTTTACGCCGCGATGGCGAGCCGCGTACGCGCTCGTGAAGTGCTGTTGCCCTTGCTGCTGTTTCCCGTATTGGTGCCGTTGCTGGTTGCTGCAGTACAGGCAACGCGCGCGATCATGACAGGCGATGTAATGGGGGACAGTCACGCGTGGTTTAAACTGCTGGTAGTCTACGACGTCATTTTCCTGGTGGCTTCGTACTTTGCTTTCGAGTACGTGATCGAGGAGTGAACGATGAAAACCTGGCTCGCGAATTATCCCGTCCGGCCACGCTGGCTGCGCATCTTGGGATGGAGCGTATTTGCCTTCTTCGTGGCAACGCAGGCAATCGCATGGAAGATTTCTCCGCCCGATCGGGACATGGGACACCTTGAGAAAATCCTGTATGTGCACGTACCCGGTGCCTGGGTCAGCTTTGTCGCCTTCACGTGCGTATTCGTCGCGAGCATCATGTACCTCATCACGAGGGACATTAAACACGACCTGTTTGCCGCGTCCGCGGCTGAGATTGGGACAGTCCTTACGGGGATGACTCTGGGTCTCGGCAGCATTTGGGGCCGCCCGACGTGGGGCGTCTGGTGGACGTGGGACCCGCGCATTCTGACGTACACAGTTTTGCTGCTAATCTTCATTAGTTACCTGGCGCTCCGGTCATTTGTCGACGACGAAGACCGCCGGGCGCGCTGGAGCGCCGCCGTTGGCATCATTGGCTTTCTGGACGTCCCGATCGTCTATATGTCCGTGAAGTGGTGGCGTACACTGCACCAAATGCAGTCCACGCCTAGCACTATCGCCCGTGAGTACATAATCGGGATGGACCTGAATGCCTTCGCTTTCCTGTTCATTTTCTTGTATTTTGTGATAGCCCGGTATCGCGCTGCCCGCGTGATGCACGCCGTAGAGTCTCGCCGCGAGGATGCGGCACTCGGAGTAGGGGAGGCGATGCATGTCTAACTGGGGATACATTGGAATGGCGTATGGCCTCGCCTACATAGCGTTGGCCGGGTACGCGCTGTACCTCCGGAACGTATGCAAGGATGCGGAGCATCTGTCGAACGAGGAGGTACGATAATGCAGAAGAATCGCAAAAAGATCGTCGCGCTTGGTGCTGCGGTGCTGGTGCTGGGCGGGTTCGCTTATTTGCTGTATGGCGGCATTGGCAACAGTCTTGTGTACTTCCTGACGCCGTCCGAGCTGGCGGCCAAGGGTGAGAAGGTTTATGACGCCCCGGTCCGCCTGGGTGGTCAAATCGTGCCGGGCAGCGTCGTTTGGAAGGCCGAGTCGATCGACCTTCGTTTCCAGATGACGGACGGCAAGCAGACGGTAGCCGTCCATTCGACGAAGGCGCCGCCGCAGATGTTTCGTGACGGGATGGGTGTCGTGGTAGAAGGGAAGCTCGCCCGCAATGGCGTGTTCGAGTCGAACAACCTGATGGTGAAGCACTCGAACGAGTACAAGCCGCCGCATGCCGGGCAGAAGCCGGAAGACATGTACAAGACGCTGGTTCGCGAGAGCCGCAGCTAGGCTCGGTTTCGAGAGAGGGCATTTCTTGCTTCGCATCGTAGGCTACGCGGCGGTCTGCGCCGCGCTGTTCATCGCATCATACGGGTGTATTGTCTCGTTCGTCGGCCTGCGCCGGCGCAGTGGTGCGTTGATTCGCAGTGCACAGACGGCTGCGTTCGTCAATTTTGCGCTGCTCATCCTCGCCAACGGCATCATGGTGTATGCGCTCCTGGCGCATGACTTCAGTATCTCGTACGTCGCACAGGTGGGCAGCCGGGCGACGCCGAAGTTCTTCACCGTCATATCGCTCTGGGGCGCACTCGAAGGATCGATCCTTTTCTGGGGATTGATCCTTTCTGCGTATACGGCGGCTGTCGTCTACACGACGCGGGGCCGCACGGGCGCTCTCGGAACGTATGCGATGGGTGTGATGCTAGGCGTCGGCGTGTTTTTCTACATGCTGCTTGTCGGTCCGGCGAATCCGTTCCATTCGGTGTGGCCGGTACCTGCGGACGGTCCTGGTCCGAATGCCTTGCTGCAGAACCATCCCTTGATGGCGATACATCCGCCGTTCCTGTACGCGGGCTATGTCGGCATGACGGTGCCGTTTGCGTTAGCGATTGCAGCGCTGTTGTCGGGCCGTCTCGATGATGCGTGGATCAAG
>JBBQYT010000178.1:0-5640 GCA_038208385.1 Longimicrobiales bacterium
CTTGAGCAGCACGATGGTCGTGATGCTGCTCGGTCAGTCACGCGTATTCTATTCGATGTCGCGCGATGGCCTGATGCCGCAGTGGGCGAGCAGGATCCACACGAAGTATCGGACACCGTACCTGTCATCGATTTTTGTCGGTGTTTTCGTTGCGATTTTCGCGGCACTCATCCCGGTGAACATTCTCGGCGAGCTCGTCAGCATTGGAACGCTGCTGGCATTCGTCATTGTGTGCGGCGGTGTGTGGGTGCTGCGTGTGCGTGATCCGGACATGGCGCGTCCGTTCAAGACGCCGCTGGTTCCGCTCGTGCCGATTCTCGGCATTGTCGTCTCGCTTTACCTGATGGCATCGCTGCCGCTCGATACGTGGATCCGACTGGTGGTGTGGCTGATCCTCGGCATGGCGATGTACTTCGGGTACAGCCAGAAGCACAGCCGCGTGCAGAGGGCGCTCGATGGCCGCGGGAATCCAGTCAGGGGCTAGCTGACGCCTGCAGGCGACATAGTGTATGTCGCCTGCTTCGTCCGTGTCCGTGCGAATGGAGTGATCGAGGCCCATGACGTTGTTGACACGCAAGGGCCTTGGGGAGCTGCAGGATGATGCAGGCAGCGGAGATCTTCGTCGCGAGCTCAGTGCGCGCGACCTGATTACGCTCGGAATCGGCGGTATCATCGGCTCGGGTGTCTACGTGCTTACCGGGCCGATTGCTTCACTCTACGCGGGCCCCGCTATCGTGATTTCCATCGCGCTGGCGGGGCTCGCGTGTGCATTTGCGGGTTTGTGTTACGCAGAGCTCGCGAGCATGATCCCGGTTTCCGGTAGTGCGTATACATATGCATACGCAACGCTCGGGGAGATCTTCGCGTGGATCATTGGATGGGATCTCATCCTCGAGTATACGCTCGGTGCAGCCGTCACTGCAGTAGGATTCTCGAGTTACGTGACGAGTCTGCTCCACAACATAGGCATCGAAGTTCCGCTGCACGATCCCATCAATTTAATTGCGCCGATTGGCGTTCTCGCCGCCACGGCGTTCGTTGCGATCGGCGTTCGCGAATCCGTAATCGCGAATGCCACGATCGTGCTCGTGAAGGTTGCCGTGTTGATGCTGTTCATCGGATTCGGCGCCGCGTACGTGCACCCCTCGAACTGGTCGCCATTCATTCCGGAGAATACGGGAGAGTCTGGTAGTTTTGGCTGGAGCGGTGTGTTGCGCGGCGCTGCGGTGAGCTTCTTCGCGTTCATCGGATTCGATGCGGTGTCGACTGCGGCTCAGGAGTCGCGCAATCCGCAGCGCGACATGCCGATTGGAATCCTCGGATCGCTTGGCGTGTGCATGGTTCTGTACGTACTCGTTGCGCTGGTGCTCACGGGCCTTGTGCCGTATCACAGCCTCGATGTTGCCGACCCAATGTCTGTCGGCATCGATGCAACCGGCCTGCAGTGGCTGCGTCCATTCGTGAAGCTCGGCGCAGCAGCAGGACTCTGGAGCGTAATGCTGGTGCTGCTGTACGCCCAGCCACGCGTTTTGTACGCAATGAGCCGCGACGGCCTCCTGCCACGAGCATTCAGTCGCGTACACCCGAAATTCGCAACGCCCTACATCCCGACAATCGTAACCGGCTGCGTCGTCGCACTGTTGTGCGCAGTCGTCCCCATCCGCGCGCTCGGTGAGATGGTCTCGATCGGAACCCTCCTCGCATTCGTGATCGTGTGCGTCGGCGTACTCGTGCTGCGCTACACCGAACCCGACATGCACCGCCCGTTTCGCACGCCCGGCGCTCCGGTGATTCCAGTGCTGGGGGCTCTGGCTTGTTTGTATTTGATGGTTTCGCTGCCGTTTGTGACGTGGGGACGACTGCTCGTGTGGTTTGCGATTGGGCTGGGATTCTACTTCCTGTGGGGAAAAGCGGGAGCTCAACGGGTGCGGGAGGGTCGAATTCCGGTGAGGTAACTGCGTTACCGCGGGCAGTTAGCTCCTACTCAGCGATCCACTTCTCATCTCCCAACAGCTCTTTCGGCCCTTTCAAAGCAGCGCTCAGGACTTTCTCCCACAACGCTTCTTCGTCGGCGGCGGTGTGCATGTTGGGAAGCTCGCGCAGGTGCACCGCTGCGCCGCGCACCTTCATCGCGCCGGGCATGTCACCGAGGCGGTCGAGCTGTGCGGCGAGGACGTCGAGCAGGCCGCCGTGGTATGTCGCTTCGGACATCATCCTCAGCTGCGAGACGGCCATCTCCTGGCGTGCGGCGCGCTCTGCAGCAGCTACATAATCACCGATTTCCTTCTGTGCATCGCCGAGCATTCCTTTGCCGATGGCGAGCCATGCGAGTGTGCAGCGTGCGCGCACGGAGTCGGGCGATACGCGGAGGAGTTTGCGACAAACAGCGGCAGAAGCATCATATCGGCCCGCGTGCAGATAGCTGTCGATGGCGCGGCCGTAGTAGCTCAATGCGCGGCGATTCAGGCGTGCTTCGAGGCACACGTCGCCGGCACGGTTCAGGAACTGTGCACCAAACCCCGCGATTGCCTGGTCGGCCTGCATCTCGAGCGCTTTCAGCTGCTGCTCGATGTCGGGCTCGGGTCCGCTTGTCGAGGATAGCCCTTTGAACATTTCTAGTTGTTGCCTGGCAGAAGCTCGGCGGCCACGAGGCGATGATCGGATCCATCCGCATCGAGCACATACGCGTTGCGCGCCGGGAAGCCACGCACCCAGATCCAGTCCGCCCGCTGCGTCGGCACGCGCTGGGGAGTCGTCGGTGCCGGCGAGCGACCTGCGCTCTCGAACGCATCCGTGAAGCCTGCGGTGCGCAGAGCGCTGCCTGCAGGCGATCCTTCGTCCGCCTTCAGGTCTCCCATGAATACGGCAGCTCCCGGTCCGATAACGTTCACAAGCTGACGGAGCTGCAGGCGCTGCACCTCCGGAGCGCCGTCAAGGCGCGCACCGTAGACCCTGACAGATTTTCCGGCGAAGAAGACATCTTCGGCGATCACGACTTTGGGGTCCACTGCGCGGCCCAGCACGGCTTGATCTACACGGAGCTGCCAGCTGCGCATGCGAAGCACCGGCAGGCGTGAGAGCACAGCATCGCCGAGAAGCTGGTTCACGGCTGGCGCAAAGTCCGCGCGCATCTTGAGCCTGTGACCGAGCCAGAGGGCGAGATCGGTTCCGTAGGCAAAGGGGACGCCCACCGGGAGCTCCTGCAGAGCCACGACGCTGGAGTTGGAGCGCTCGATCGCGCGAGCGATGCTTTCGGGGTCATAGCGCCAGGCTTCGTTGAAGCCGGCGTGCACGTTGTACGTCGCAACGCGCAGCGGCATCGGTTCAGTATGTCCCATCCCGCCCACAATTGCCAAGCCTGGCTCGGACGCCGCCAGCAGAGCCAGTGCCGATACTGCGACGATGGCAGCGCCGGTGCCGTACAACATTGCGGGCCTGGTACGCATCAGCGGTGCCGACCGATTCGGCCGTGGGATCAGGACGAGAGCAACGTCGAGCAGCACGCCTGCGGCGACAAAAATCCACGGCGCGCGGCCCTCCAGGCTGGACAACGTGAACGCGAAGAAGAAGGTCCCGGCGTAAAGCGCCTCGAAACCGAGCAGCACGAGGAATCCGGCGGACACAGTCCAGCCTCCGCGCCGGCCGCCTGCCGGCACGAGCGACCGACCGAGCAGCAACAGAGCCGAGACGTGACCGACAGTAAAGAATATTGCTACTCCCCATCCTCTGAATTTCCATGCGGCGACAACATCTAGCTTCGCGGCGGCGCCCAGGAGGGCGGCGTCGTGCCGATGGCGACCTATAGGACCCCACGCAGTGAGAAGCATCAGCGTCGCTGTAATCGACCCGAGGCACAACAGAATCCCCGCCGCGAAATAGTGTATGTGGCCCAGCCGGGCGAGGACTTCGGGCATCGCGAGGACATTCGTCTCGAGGAAAATGATGAGCCCGAACGCCACTGCGCTGCGCAGCCTGAGTCCGCCTGCGCGCCGTTCGAGGCGCGCTTCGCGGCGCTCGGTGCGCGGCACCTGCGTCCACATGTAGAGGAGCATCATCACGAGGATGGCTTCGAACGCCTGCGCGGGTATCCACAATTGCCGGAGCGTGGGATCGTAGCTCCAGCCGAAGAGGCGGAGCACCTGGTCGGCAAGTACGGCCAGTGCTGCGCCGGCGGCGAGGGCGCGTCGCTCGAGGTAACCGATGGCAGTCGACAGAAAGAGCGCACCGCAGCCAACGACGATCGCTGACGTGAAGAGTCGCGCAGGAAAATCGGGAATGCCCATGAGCACGCGGGCGAGTGCGCAGCCGACGATTGCGATCATGAGGGCGCGTCGCTTACCGAACCAGCGTGGGAACGGAAGCATTGGAAGCAGGAAAACGACGATGGGTGCAATCGCGAACAGCAGTGCGAGTGGACGAACGGAAGGAAGCAGCGCGCGCGCGCCGAGCGCGTACAGCGTTGAAAAAAATACGCGCTGTCCTTCGATGAGGAACAGCAGCGTAAACAAGGTCAGCGTGAGGGAGAGGCGGGCACGCATTCGTTAACATAGGTGCCCGGCCCGTCCGATGCGAGAAGGCTTTCGTGTCTCCTGGCCAGTAACTCGTGGCTTTCGGTGCGGGTTCACGAGGCACGAGAAACGAGCCACGTTCTGTTACGGACGTATCACTGCGCTGTCGGCTTCCACGACTGCGCGGCGAACCTGCTCCTCGATGCTCATTGGGTCCGTTGTGAGCGGCAGGTCGAGTGTAAACGATGAGCCTGCGCCGTACGAGCTTTCGACCGAGATCACGCCGCCGAGCAGTGTCAGCAGCTTCTTTGTAATCGAAAGACCGAGGCCCGTGCCGCCGTACTCGCGGGTCCGCGATTGATCGATCTGCCGGAAATCCTCGAAGATCATGTCGAGGTGTTCAGGCTTGATGCCGATGCCTGAGTCCTTGACCACGATGCGCACGTGCTCGCGATCGGGCGCGAGCTGCGCCAGCACGGAGACGGTGCCTGCATGCGTGAATTTGATCGCATTCGAGAGCAGGTTCAACAGGATCTGCTTCAGCTTCGTGCGATCTGTTTGCAGCGGCGGCAGCGCAGGCTGCACTTCGGTAGCGTACGAAAGTCCGCGCGTCCGGATCATCGGGTCGATGGTCTCGGACAGCTCATTGATGAGGTCGCCGAGCGAAACCGTCTCGATGTGCACGGGCATCTTGCCGGCTTCGATCTTCGACAGGTCGAGGATGTCGTTGATGAGCTCGAGCAGATGCTGCGATGTCGTGTAAACCTTGCTGAGCGCTTGATCCTGCTGGGCAGACAGCTCGCCATAAATTTTTTCGCGCATGAGCGCCGTGTAACCGAGCATCACATTGATTGGCGTGCGCAGCTCGTGGCTCATGCTGGCGAGGAATTCGCTCTTCAGGCGGTAGGCCTTCTCGAGCTCGAAGCTCTGCCATTCCAGACGGCGGTTGCGCTCTTCGAGCTCCGTTGTCGCGCGCCGAATGCGATCCTCGAGCTGGTCGTTCAGCTGTTGCAGCTCCGACGCGAGACGCTCGTTCTCTGCAGCCTGCGTGAGGTCGTGCACCAGACTCACGATCGCACTCGCCTCGCCGCGCGAATCCATGATCTTGCGACTCACCACTTCTGCCGGGAAC
>JBBQYT010000179.1:0-5624 GCA_038208385.1 Longimicrobiales bacterium
CAGTGCAAGTGCAAGCCGCGCTCCCGTCCGGCCACGTACTTTGCATTTGCACTCGGCTCGGACACCGCTGCAATCGATGGCATGCCGATCGACAACATTGTGCGACGCTGGCTGCCGGACACAATCATGCGCCACGCGCACCTCGGCAGGCCGCGCAACGAGCAGGCGTCGTTGATTCTCGGTATCATCAATCACCATACCTACCTCCTCGCCTACACACTGCTGCCTCACGAAACCCGCGACACCATTGTCTATGGATTCTTTTACGACGGTGCTGCACTCGAGACAATGTTCAAAAAGGTTCTCGACGATAAAACACTGCTGCCGCCGTCACTCACGCATGGCCTCACGAATGCCGAAATCATGTCGCTGGCAATCGTCTCACGACGATACAATGCGACAATCTTCCTGCAGGGCTGGAACTGCTGCAGCAAGGGCCGCAAACCCGAAGTGTTGCGCGGAACCTTCGCGGACGATTCGCTGCCACCGGGCTTTGGCAGACTTTTCATCCGCGCCGATGTCAGACCGGCAATCGCAAATCAGCTGATCATTGGCGGACTGCCGAGCTCACGGCTCGAGTATTTGATCGGATTGTTGCTGCTCGCGAGTGCGCTCGCAATCGTCGCCGTCATGCAACTTCGTCGCGCCAACGACCTCGCCCGCCTGCGCGCGGAATTTGTCGCCAGTGTATCGCACGAGCTGCGCACGCCACTCGCGCAGATCCGCCTGTTCATCGAGACGCTGCGACTCGGGCGCGCGGGCAGCGAGCAGCAGCGCGAATGGGCGCTCGGCAACATCGATCGCGAAACATCCCGGCTCGCGCACCTCGTCGAAAACGTACTTCACTTCGCAAGCTCCGATCGCGGCGGCAAAACACGGCTCGCAGAACCGCACGTCACCGATGTCGGGGCGGAGCTGCAGCAGATCATCGATGCGTTCGAGCCGCTCGCAGCATCGCGGCGCGCGCACATCGTGACAACAATTCCAACGGGAATTCGTGCATCACTGCGTCGCGATGCGTTCCGACAGGTCATGCTCAACCTGCTCGACAACGCAATCAAATACGGCCCCAAAGGCCAGACGGTGCGCGTGCTGCTCTCATTGAACACGGTCCATGGCGATTGTGCGCGTGTACGGATCACCGTCGCTGATGAAGGACCCGGCGTGCCATCGTCTGAAAGAGAAGCGGTATGGAAGCCGTTCTATCGAGGATCATCCACGGGTGTGCGCGCGGCCGGCGGCAGCGGCATTGGCCTCCCGATCGTACGCGAGATCGTCACACAGCACGGCGGACGGGCGTGGATCGATGAAACGGAGAGTGGTGGTGCTTCATTCGTGATCGAGCTGCCCGCGCTCCGCGCAGGCGATGGTGAAGCGGCCGAAACCGGCGTGACGCCACTCGCGGGCACAACCGTATGACATCGCGCGTACTGATCATAGAGGACAATACCGACCTCGCCGCCGGGCTGCGGTATAACCTCGAGCTCGAAGGCTATGCCGTCGATGTTGCAGAAGACGGCAACTCGGGATTGGCACTCGCATTGTCGTCGAAGCCGGATGTGGTCGTACTCGATTTGATGCTGCCCGGCATCGATGGCTACCAGGTGCTCCAATCGATGCGCGCACAGGGCAGTCGCGTGCCGGTGCTCATTTTGACGGCGCGCGGCGAAGAAGCGGACAAGGTGCGCGGCTTCAGGCTCGATGCCGATCAGTATGTGACGAAGCCGTTTGGACTCATGGAGCTGCTCGAGCGCATACGTTCACTGTTGCGGCGCTCGACCGGCGTTACTCCTACGGCCAGTGCACTGCCACAAATACGTTTTGGCGACGTGTGCATCGATCCGTCATCGCGCCGCGTCGATGTGCGCGGAGCTGCGGTGACGCTGACACCCAAAGCGTACGAGCTGATGATGTCCCTGATCCGTCGCAGGGGCGCGGTCGCCTCGCGCGTGGAGCTGTTGCGCGAAGTCTGGGGACACCGCGGCCTGGTGCTCACGCGCACAGTGGACTCGCATGTGGCCGAGCTACGCCGTAAATTGGAAAGGGATGTCGCAGAGCCCAGGCACTTCATCACCGTTTGGAAAGTTGGCTATCGGTTTGATCCTGCAGACTAGCCGCCGTGCAGCCCTTCTCGGAGTGCTGATTCTGTCAGCACTGCTGGGCACCGCCGCACACGTCTCGGCACAACGTAAACACCTCGTCGCAAACGGCGTCGAAAGCCTGGCCTGGTGGCAGATGAACCCGCACATGGGCCATCTCTGGGCAACGACCTGCCCCGGCGATTCCGCCTGGCGTCCAGGCGAAGGCACAACGCCTGATGAAGCCGTTGCCGCAATGAAAGCGATGCGGAAACGCATTGGCTACGGCACCGTCACACTCGACTCGATCATTCCGCTCTACCCCCGCAAAATCGTTCGTCCCGTATGCTCCGATGCTGTGCGGGCAGACATTGAGGTTGGCGATTTCAAGACGCTCGCCGGCGTGCACGGCGAAGTGAACGTGAGCGTGCGCGAGCTGTATACCGGCATGCGATTGCGCGATGAATTTACGTTCGGACTTCTGCAATACCTGAAATATCCCAACATCGTGTTCGACATCGACAGCTTATCGAACGTGGTTCAACGCGGTGACACCACGTACGCAAACGTCGTAGGCGATTTCACATTGCGCGGGTCCCGCGACAAGCGCACCGTGCCGGTCAAGATCACCAAAGTGCGCGACGGCATACGCATCATCGGCCGGTTCGAGATGCGCGCCAGTGACCTCGAAGAAGTCTACGGAATGTCGAAGTACAAACTGGGCCTCGGCGTCGGCACCGGCATCTGGAAACTGCTGCACATGGGATTTGACATCATTCTTTCGGAGAACGGCAACCCCGGCTCCATGTAACTGATCAACTACGGGCCAGGCTCGGGGGCGATGGGCGAAGGTGAGTGGGTCTGCAGCCGAGATGCCGTACAGCAGTCCTGCAATGAGTTTCCTGCCTGTCAGTGCAACCACCAACCCGACAACGAGCCCGGCCGCAACGATATCGAGGCCATCGCGCATCAGGCCGCGCAGGACCTGCGGGCCGGTTGCGCCGAGCGCCATCCGGATGCCGATCTCGCGCAGGCGCTGTGTAACCGAGTAGCCCACCAGGCCTGCGAGGCCCGCCGCAGTGATCACGAGCGCAAGCACGGCGAACAGTCCGACGAGCGCGGTGGTCACGCGCACATCCGATGTCGGGAATACAGCGTTCGGCACGTAGATCTCATCTGTCACTTCCGTCTACAGGTTGTTCTGCCGCACATCGCCGACAATGCCGACCACTGTCAGCCACGTCTGGCCGTTGTCGATCGAGACCTGCTCGCCGAGCGGGTCGCGACCCGCCCAGTACGTCTTCACGAGCCGCTCTGCGATGAGGGTGGGTGCGCTGTTCACATTGTGGTCGCCGCTGTTGAACACGCGGCCGCGCACGAGCGGAATCCCCATAGTCTCAAAGTACGATCTCGTAACCGACGTTACATCCGACGCGGGCGGTGTTTGACCGACGGGTACATCGCGCCCGCGAATCAGGAATGGCTGGTTCGATGTCGCTGCGTTGTTCAGCGGAAAATCGCTCGACAGCGCGACGCTGTGGATCTCCGGCTGCGCGGAAAGGCGGACGGTGAGTGCGTCGGTGAACTGCAGAATCAGATCGTTCGATGTGTAGCGCGACCAGTTCAGGTCCACGCGCGCGGTCATAATGCGATCGCGCGTGTAGCCGCCGTCGACGCCCTGGAGCTTCAGCAGGCTGCGCGTCATGAGGCCTGCGCTCGTGAGCAGCCCGAATGCAAGTGATACCTGCGCTGCGACGAGGACGCGCCGCATGCGGCCGTCGTGCTTTGCTCCCGTCGTTGCCAGCGCGTCCTGGCGCAGTGCATCGGACAGCGCAACGCGCGAACGCAAGAGCGGCAGGAGCGCGACGCCGAGACCCACAACGACACTGATTCCGAGCGCCAGCATCAGCACCGTTGGATCGAGTGTGATTTCACCCGCGCGCGGCGTGACGCGCGTCGCGAACGTGCGCAACAGGCCGAGTCCGCTGAATGCGATCAGGACGCCGAGGCCACCGCCTGCAAGCGTGACGCACAGGCTCTCCGTCGCAAGCTGGCGGAACAGCCGGCTGCGACTCGCGCCAAGAGCAGTGCGCAATGCGAGCTCGCCGTGCCGGCGAAGCTGCCGCGCCAGTGTCAGGTTCGCAAAATTCGCAGTCGCAATCAGCAGTACGAAGGCAGCAGTCGCAAGCAGCGTCAGAAACAGCGGCCGCGATGCGCGTGTGAGCTCGTCCTGAAGCGTAAGCACTCCGACACCCAGGCGACGCGCATCGGGGTAGTCGGCCGTGTACTCGAGGTGCAG
This sequence comes from Longimicrobiales bacterium, assembly GCA_038208385.1. GTDB lineage: Bacteria > Gemmatimonadota > Gemmatimonadetes > Longimicrobiales > RSA9 > JBBQYT01. The sequence continues at coordinate 4,378 of JBBQYT010000179.1, forward strand.
CCGGTTTGACACGAGCTTCATCGAACTTTCCGCCGATGCGAGCGTTGCGCCCGGCTTCAACAACGCAAACGCCTTCACCATCCTGCCCTTCCGGTTGTTCAACATCTTCGGGTCAGAGCGGAACGGACACGCGCCGGCCGGCATCCATATGTCGTTTGCATCGGGGTACGTCGGCAGTGGCGGCAGTACGCCTACGATCGTGTGCACGTGATCGTTCATGATGAACGTGGAGCCTATGACTTTCGGATCCGCACCCATCCGTTCGACCCAGTAGCGATAGTCGAGCACCACCACCGGCGGCGTGCCAACCGCTTCTTCGCCCGGCAAAAACAGTCGGCCGAGCAAAGGCTTCACGCCGAGCAGCGAAAAGAAGTCGTCCGAAACAACGCCCGTAACGACGCGCTGCGGCTCACCATTGCCATACAGCTGGAACGGCATCGAATGGTATTCGGCGACTGCCGCAAACTCCGGCACCTGCGTTCGGTAGTCTTTGACTTCTGGAACCGAAAAGCGTGCATCTGGCGCCGTCGCCGAAGGCTGAACAAGACGGACGAGACGATCCTCGCCCGCATAGGGCAAACGACGCAACAACACGCCGTTCACCATGCTGAACACCGCCGTGGTCGCACCAACGCCAAGCGCAATCGTAATGATGGCGAGCAACGCATATGACCGCGATTTCGCGAGCGTGCGAAACGCGAACCTCAGGTCCTGTAGTATTTCCTGCATGGGGCACCTCTATTGGAATCGTAATTTTCGTGGCTCGTGGCTCGTGGCTCGTGGCTCGTGGCTCGTGGCTCGTGGCCACGAAAAGCCTACTTGTCAACCGGGAAATTCTCATGCATCGACCAGTCTTCGAACGAGCCGTCATACAGCAACACCGGATGTCCGATCGTGCGCGCTGCAAACACGATGGCTGCCGCCTGCCGGCCGACGTGACAGTATGCGATCACCGTATCGCCGGGCTTAACCCCCGCTTTCTCGAACACAGCGCGCAATTCGGCCGGCGACTTCAAGTGAAGCTGCTCGTCCGTCACTTCCGTGAACGGAATGCTGTGCGCACTGGCGATGTGACCGGTCTTGTGAAGCACACCGCGTCCGCCGCCGGTCTCCGCGCCCGTGTAGTACGCCAGCACACGCGCGTCCACGATCGCGTAGCCCGGTTGACCGATGTGTGCTTTCACGAATGCCGCATCCGCGACCGTCGCCTTCGTGTGCAGCGCCGACAGCGTGCCTGTGTGTGCAGA
>JBBQYT010000180.1:0-5611 GCA_038208385.1 Longimicrobiales bacterium
GCACTCGTTCGACTCCGCGGAAACGCTGAGGATGTCGAGGATGCAGCACGCCGCGCGAACGAGCTCGCAGGCGGAAGGTGCCGGCAGCTGAGTGAGACGGCAGCAGGGCAGAACTGGTATCGGCTCGCGCAGATCGAAAACCAGTCCGGCCTCAACATCCGGCTCGCACAGCCAATGTCCGACCTGCGCGCGACGCTGCGCATTGCGCGCGAGCTGAGCGGCGTGCCGGAAGAGGAAATGCTCATCGCCGCTCATGCAGGCGATGGGGTCGTGAGACTGTTTGTCGACTACGGAAATGTCGGCGTAACATCGAACGATACGCGCGCCTGGGCTGAACGCATAGCACGCGCACGCACCGCGCTCGCCGCACACAACGGCACCGTTGTCATTGCTCGCGCACTGACCGATGTGGCACGCTTTGTCGATCCGTGGGGAGAGGTACCTGCAGGGACGTTGTCGATCATGCGGCAATTGAAAAAGACATTCGATCCGGCCGGCATCATGGCGCCGTCCCGCTTTGTGGTGTAGCAGGAGATCATGAGCACTACGACGGAGCACCGCGCATTCTCGAGCGTCACCCGCGCTCTCGCAGAAGAGGAAGAAAAACTCCTCGCCTGCGTGCATTGCGGATTTTGCCTCAACGCATGCCCGACATACACACGCCTCGGCAACGAAGCGGACTCCCCGCGCGGCCGGCTCTATCTCATGCGCGCCGTCATCGAAGGCCGCATCGCGCCCGACGACGAAGCCTTCACTTCCCACATCGATCTGTGCCTCGGCTGCCGCGCATGCGAAACCGTCTGCCCGTCGGGTGTCGAATACGGCTTCCTGCTGGAGCGCGCCCGCGCCGTCATCGCTGAAAGCACAGGCATCGGTTTTACGACACGCGCACTGCTTGCAAGCTTCCGATCGCGTACACTGAGCGCGCTATTCAACACCGGCGCACGCGTAATGCGCTGGACCGGCCTGCCAAGCCTGCTGGTGCGCGTGCTGCCAAAGGAATTCGGCAGGATGCGCTTCGCGCTCGCAATGCTCGGCTCGACATCGCCCTGGAAAGGCTTGAAGCGCATCCGGCGCGGAAGCGCGTCGATTGGCGTAACGACGGGAAGCAAACAGGCTGTCATTGCGGGCATTGCGGCCCAGGGTGACCAGTCCGCTGGCCATCGTGTTGCGATCCTGACCGGTTGCGTTCAGGAAGGTTTGTTCAGCCGCGTCAACCGGGCCACATCGCGCGTACTCGAAGCAAACGGCTGCACGCTCGCAGACGCAAGTGCACAACGCTGCTGCGGCGCGCTTCACGCACACGCAGGCGCACTCGAAGGCGCGCTCGACCTCGCCCGCGCAAACATCGATGCGTTCGAGAAGTCGGGCGCTGAATTCATTGTCGTGAACGCGGCCGGCTGTGGCGCCATCATGAAAGAGTACGGCGAGCTGTTGAAACACGATGATGCCTACGCGCAACGCGCGCACGACATCGCCGGGAAAGTGCGCGATATCTCCGAGATGCTGACCGAGATCGGCACACGCGCAGGCGGCGCACTACCGCTCCGCGTCACGTACGATGCGCCATGTCACCTGCATCACGCGCAAGCGATCACGCGCGCGCCACTGGATGTGCTGCGCGCCATACCCGAGCTGCAGCTCGTACCGCTCCCGCACGCGGATGAATGCTGCGGCGGCGCAGGCATCTACGGTTTGCTGCACCCCGACCTCGGAGGCCGTATCCTGGACGATAAGGTGGCAGCGGTTCAGTCTACAAAAGCCGATGTCGTCGTCACGCCGAACCCGGGTTGCATGATGCAGATCGGCGCCGGCTTGCTGCTGGCAGGTGATGACACAGCTGTTCTGCATCCAATCGAGCTGCTGGATGAGAGCTACCGCCGCGCGGGACACTACTCGCGCAGCTGATCTTTCCGTGGAGAACACGTTGACCAAAAAAGAATTCGATCCGGCAAAAACTCAGGAGAGCGTGCTGACGCGTCTGCGCGGGTACGTCGAGCTCGAGACCCCGAGCGGTGACATCGAGCGTGTGAATGCGCTCGGCGACCGCATTGCGGGAGACCTCGCCACAGCGGGCGCTACCATCGAATGGTTCGATGGTCCCGGCTGGGGCCGGCATTTGCGCGCAACCGTCGATGGCTCAGACCCGTCGCTCGAGCCGATACTTATCATTGGACATTTCGACACTGTGCACGCGGTTGGATCGCTCGACACGATGCCGTTCAAGAATGATGGCACACGTGCATCGGGGCCCGGCATCTTCGACATGAAGGCCGGCATCGCGATTACTGTCGAAGTGCTGAACCAGATGCGTCTCGCCGGCACGAAGCCGCACCGCACCGTGCGGGCGCTGTTCACCACCGATGAGGAAGTCGGCTCCCGTACCTCGCGCCCGTTGATCGAAGCGTCTGCGCGGGGCAGCGTTGCCGTGCTCGTGCTCGAGCCGTCATTGCCGGGCGGCGCGGCCAAGACGGGCCGCAAAGGCGTTGCATCGTATACAATCAAAATCACGGGCAAAGCCGCGCATGCCGGCATCGAACCCGACCAGGGCATCAGCGCAATCACCGAGCTTGCACACCAGATCCTGCGAGTGTTGACGTTTGCCGATCGATCGAAGGGTACGACGACCAGTGTCGGTGTCGTGCACGGCGGTACAAAGGTAAACGTGATTGCTGCAGAAGCGACAGCCGAAGTCGATGTTCGTACGACGACAATGGCAGAAGCGGAGCGCATCAAGACGGCGATGGAATCGCTTACAGCTACAATCGAAGGCGCGACGGTGCACGTCGAAGAGCATGACAGCCGTCCGCCGCTCGAGCGCTCGCCCGGCGTTGTCGCGCTGTATGAAAAGGCACGCGCTGCTGCAAAGGAGCTGGGATTCGAGCTGGGTGAAGGCTCGACCGGTGGTGGCAGCGACGGAAACCTCACCGCCGCGATCGGGATTCCTACACTCGATGGGTTGGGTTGTGAGGGCGGCGGCGCACACGCCATCGACGAGCACATACTCATCACAGACGTTCCGCGCCGCGTGGCATTGCTCAACCGTTTGCTCGAGACATTGTGACATCAGCTGACTACGAGATTCGTCCTTGCCGCACCCGCGCAGAGCTTGTTGCCTGCGTTGAGCTACAGCGCGCGACATGGGGCGAGAGCTTCTCCGAGCTCGTACCCGCTACAATCCTCGCGCTATGCCAGCGGTTCGGCGGCATAACATCGGGTGCGTTCGATTCGCATGGACGTCTTGTCGGTTTTGTTTTTGGCTTGACTGGCTGGCAGGACGACAAGCCGATTCACTGGTCGGACATGCTCGCCGTCGTACCCGAGCTCCGCAATCAGAACCTCGGCGAAAAGCTCAAGCGACACCAGCGCGATGAGCTGCTCGGCCGCAACATCGACAAAATCTGCTGGACCTTCGATCCCCTCGTCTCACGCAACGCGTTCTTCAACCTCGCCAGACTCGGCGCCATCGTGACGGAGTACCGCGTCAATGAATACGGCGAGTCCGATTCAATCCTGCACCGCGGCATTGGCACCGATCGTCTCGTCGCGACGTGGCTCATCACTTCGGAGCGCGTCACAAAGCGCCTCGATCGCACCGACGGACTGCCAACGCTCGATGACGTGAAGGGCTTTCCGCTCATCAACAACGTCACAACAGTGTCCGAGGTCGTGCGCAGCGGTGAACCCGATCTGTCGATCGATGCACCGGCAATCCGCATCGCAATTCCTGCAGACATTCAGATCCTGAAAGAAAACGACATCGATCTCGCGGTAGACTGGCGCACAAAAACGCGCGCTGCACTGCAGCACTACATCGGGCGCGGATACATTGTCGTGGATCTGGTGCGTGAAAACGGCTGGAGCAGCTACCTGCTGCGGCGCGACTTGTTCCGGTAAAGAGCCAGGTCTGCTTCGGCGACGAGCTCGTCAGGACTGCTCATCTCCGTTCGATACTCACTGATCCCGGCAGCAAACGTCAAAGGCTGGCGCGGAACCGCGGTAGTGGGCTGCGGGAAACGCTGTCGAACACGGTCGATGAATATGTCAGCTCCCGCCAGATCCGAATCCGTCAACAACACCAGGAACTCGTCGCCGCCATAACGCGCGGCCAGGTTCATCGCGCGCGTCTCCGTCATGAGCACACGCGCAAACAAGCGCAGCGCTTCATCGCCGGCGAGGTGTCCGTAATTGTCGTTGTACAGCTTGAAGTGGTCGAGGTCGAACAACACACAGACAAGCCGGCGTCCACGTCGCGCAGCAGCAAACTCGCGCGCGAGATCCTTGTCCAGCTGCCGGCGATTGGCGAGTCCCGTGAGCGGATCCGTGAGCGAGAGCGCAGTCACCTGCTCGAACAGACGCGCGTTCTCGATAGCCAGCGCAGCCTGATCCGCGAGCGCACCAAGCAACTCGAGCTGCTGCTTCTCGAGCGGCACCGAGCTGATGCACGAAAGCGCGCCAAGAACCTTGTCACGATAGCGCAGCGGAGCAGATGACATCGGCGAATCGCCAACAATGTTTACTGTCTCGGGATGAAAGAACGGATCCACTGCGGCATTGTCCGTCACCCGCGCCTTGCCGTTCCGCACAACCCACCCACTGAAGCTCGAGTCCGTCGGAAACCGCAGACCAATCGCTTCCGGAGGCAGATTGAAGCCCGCCTGCAGCTGCAACATCTTGCCGTCCGCCTCGAGCAGCTCGATCGATGTCGCACGCGCGTCGAGCAGCCTGCACGCCCAGCCCGCAACGAGGTCGAGCGTCTGACGTAAATCCTTTGCACCCGCGAGCGCCTGTGACACTTCCACGAGCGCGCGCGTGTGCGCCAGCTCACGACGCTGCACAACCTCCTGCTGCGCAGTGTGCAACAGCTGCGTAACACGAACCGCCACGAGCGCCCCCATGAACGCCAACGCGAGATTCACTTCGACGCGACCCGGCGGATAAAGCGCCGCGTCGATCCACGCCACGCAGATGAAAAACACGGATGCTGGCACTACCGCCTGGCGGAGTCGTGTCGCGAATTGCGTCGGCTCGAGCGGCGTTGCCGGTGCCTCACGTCCGCGCGCTCCCGCCGTCCCCGCAAAAAACAGAAAGCTCCAACCGCCAAGCCGCAAAACGTCGAGTGGCGAACCGCGCATCATGAGCGAGGAATCGCTCGTCACGGCTAGAAGGATGTCGAGCGCAACGAAACACGCCGCACCACCAGTCAGACCAATCGCTGTTGCACGCGCAACCGGACTATGTCGCCAGACAAGCAGTAACCCGAAGAATGTGAGCGCGCACAGTGACGCGAGCGGACCTGCGAGCATCATGAGCAATCCACCAAACTGACGGACGAGCAAAATAACTGTACGCTCGCTCGCAACTTCCACAGCCGGAGTAAAGCGCAACACGACGACGGCTGCCGCAACGAGAATCAGAGCCGCATCGAGCGCAATCTCCGCGAGCAGCCCGCGCTCGCGAAGCTGAAGCGCCATCGCAGCGCCAACCGCCAGCGCAATTCTGAAAGCAATGAGTAGAATGGACGGGAGAAGAAGCGGCTCGAGACCCGAACGCAACACGTGGTCGGCATTCGTCAGCAGATTCGCAGCCAGCCCGATGATCGCGCCAAGCG
>JBBQYT010000181.1:0-5558 GCA_038208385.1 Longimicrobiales bacterium
ATCGACATCGACGGGTGCGCCGTTATCCCAGCGCGTATTGAGGATGATCATGAAATCCATCGCCTGCATTGTCTTCACATAACCGCGATAGCCTTCCTTTTCCGCATCCGTGAGGCCCGTCACTTTGTCGAGCGCATGCAACACGGAATTGCCCTGCCTGATGTCGCGATAGTGTTCCTTCCAGCCGGTGAACGATGAGCTATAGAAGCTCGAGTTCATTGTCGACAGGTTGTTCTGCCAACCAGCGTCGGAGGGAATCAGGGAGTATCCTTCGCGCCCCATCGATCCGAGAATGACCGTATAGAACTCCATGTCGGTGCGCGTCGTGTAGAGCATGCCTTGCGCAGCGGTTGCAAGCGATGTGGGTGTCGGGCTGTTCTCGAGCTCGGACACGCTTCCGGCGTTGTAGTTCGGCACCAGGTTGTCGCTGCACGCAGCGAGCGCGCAGGCGAAGAGCGCGGGTGCGAAATTCAGGATTCGAATCTTCATTTTTTGAATTCCTCCCTTGCTCGTTAAAAGCCCAGGTCGACTGAGAAGAAGAAGCTCCGGTTGGCCGGATACTTCACGAAGTTGCTGCCCACGCCAGGGATGCTGTTGAGGCTGCCCTGTTCGGGCTCGCCGCCTGTGAAATTTGTGAATGTGAAGATGTTGCGTCCCGCGAGATTCATCCGGACGAAGCGCGCGCTGCCCCAGAAGCGATGTACGACCGACGCGGGCAGATCGAGCCCGATCGATGCCTCGCGCAGCTTCCAGTAGCTTGCGTCCTGAGTGTAAACGCTCCAGATACGCGAGCCGAGCTGGTTGCGATTCAGTCCGTGCATCTTGCCGTTGGCGTCGATGACGGCGTAATCGGCGCTCATCTGGCCGGAGTCATACTCGCGAAGGTTGGCATCGGTCACGAGCCCACCCTTCTGGTGGTCCCAGAGGAAGTACAGCTTGACCGCGTGATACGTGAAATCATTGGACCAGCCGAACTTGTATTTCGGCATCGCATCACCGATCACGACTGTCGTGCTGGTGCCGTTCGCGAGCGTGTCGCGTCCGGTGGCCTGTGTGCACGACTTGCCTGCCTCGATCTGCACGCCTTGCGTGCGGAACGTCGGCACCGGCAGTGAAAGCATCTTGCAGCGCGTGAGTGAAATGTTGGCACGCGTGGTCCAGTGGAACTTCGGCGTCTCGATTGCCGCTATGCTCAAGCCGCCCTCGAAGCCGCGTGTTTGCAGCACGCCACCGTTGAAGATCTGTGTCGTGTAGCCGGTCGATGTGGGCAGGTTGCGGGTGAGAAGCAGATCCGTGATGTGCTTGTCATAGCCAGTCAGCTCGAGCGTTGCACGCGACTTGAACAGCTCCGCATCCGCGCCGAACTCGATTTCGCGCTGACGTTCGGGTCCGATGTTCGCAGCACCGGAAGTCGTTTGCAGCTGGAAGCCGGATACGCCAGTCACGTTGACCGGTGAGAGCTGCGTGAACTTCTGGCCGTAGAGCGGTTGGTTGCCCGATTCGCCGACGGCTCCGCGCAGCTTCAGCTCATTCATCGGTCCCATTGCGAACGGCAGGCGGTAGGACGTCGCAGCCTTCGGATAGAAGTACAACTTCTTCGGGTCGCCATCATTGCTCGTTGCATCGAGACGACCGCCAACCGTGAGGAGCAGCCGCTCCTTGATGACGGCTTCTTCCTGCGCGTAGAAACCGTAATCCTGTACGCGTGAATGCGTTTCCTCGACACCGATCGATGTGCCCGCGCCGACTACCTGCAGTCCGCCGATCAGATTGCGCGCGAGCGTGCGCGAAATGTCGAGGTCGCGCGTCTCGTACTGCCCACCGACCGATGTCGTAGCCGAAATTGATGCGTTGGGCTTCCACGAATACACCGCGTTGCCGCTCAAGTTGACGTTCAGATTCTGCGTGTACGAAAGCACCGATGTGCCCGGCAGTCCATCATCGGGCTCAAACTGCAGATCGGGCGGCGAGAACACGACGTTTTTCTGGTCGAAGTAATCGATACCCGCGAGTGCGATCAGCTTGAGTGTGTGATGGTCGCTGCTGAGTGCGTCATAGTTCACCTTCACGCTCGGGACCATGCGCCACACCGTCTCATCGTTCTTCAGCTCGGACGCCGTTGCCAACGGGTTGCTGTTGTAGAAGGGATTGATCGGCCAGGAGCCATCCGGGCGCTGCTGCAAATCAATGAATGACGGCGTGTAGGGCAACACGTAGTAGAAGCTGGTGCCGTCGTTGTCATTGCCCGTCAGACCACGCCCCGAGCCGGTACGCGAAATATCCGAGTTCAGGCTGAATGTCAGCTTGCGTCCAACGAGCTGGTCGACGTTCACTCGCAGCGACTGCTTGTCAGCATACGTCCCGAGTACAATGCCACCGTCGTGCTTGTTCAGCCCAGAGGCGTAATACTTCGTGGTTTCCGTGCCGCCACTCACGCTGAAATCCGTCTCGTACGACGCGGGATGGTGATCCGCAAGCTGTGCGTCATGGTCAAAAAACGCACCGGGAGTATAGAGTGGCCTGGCGCGCTCACCAAATGCCGCAACGGCTTCGTTCACATCGGCGAATCGACGCGGAGTCAGGCGGTGCGTCAGATCGAACGTTCCCACGCGCTGCGTGATCGAGAACTGCGGCGCGCCAACACGACCGCGCTTCGTCGTAATCAGAATCACGCCGTTCGACGCCTTCGAACCGTAAATCGCGGATGCAGATGCACCCTTCAGCACTTCGATGCTCTCAATGTCTTCCGGGTTGAGGTCCGCGATTCGGTTCACAGGATTCTCCTGCGTCGTGCCGATCGCTGTACCCGTCGATGCCTTCGTCACCGGATTCAGACCCGGCGGAATTGCAGCGTCGCTCATTACCACGCCGTCCATCACATACAGCGGCGTTGAAGCACCGGTAATCGATGTCACGCCGCGCAAACGCACGCTGACGCCGCCACCCGGAGCACCGGACCTGGTTTGAATGTCCGCGCCGGAAAGCTTGCCGCTCAACGTCTGCTCGATGCTCGCCGTGCCGCCGGATCTCACCAGCTCCGCTGCATTCACCTTCGCAACCGCATTGGCGAGGTTTCTGCGCTGAATACCGGTTGCCTGACCGGTCACGACAATCTCGTCGACCTGCAACACATCTACCTTCATCGGAACCAGCACCGTGGCCTGACTCGCAGGGATGCGAAGCTCGGCTCGCTTGTAGCCGATGAAGCTCACGAGCAATGTCACATCACCAGCCGGCACTGCGAGAGAAAAACTTCCGTCCGCTTTCCCAAGCGTGCCGGTGTTCGTGCCCTTGATCACGATTTGCGCACCACTGATCGCCTGCTTCGTTGCATCGTCAGTGACTCGACCGGTGATCGTGCGCCGCTGTGCGCAGATCCCCGATGCAGTGAGTCCCGACAGCAGCAATGCAATAGCTGCCGAACTACATCTCATCATTTCCTCCCCCGAACAAGTGAGCGTAACAAATGCTCCAGGCGCGGCAACGCTGCTGCACCGTGTGCGAAAAACAACTGCGCCCATCGGAGCCAATTGAGGCCCGACAGGACATCTCAGAAGTAAGACGAGTAAGGGTCCGGACGGCTCGAGATTCGAGCGAAAGGCGAACAGCAACACGCGCAACATCGCGTGCCGAATGAGGTGCACCGCACGGACGCTGCAAATCGGAGCGCCCGGCGCGAGAATTCTGGAAAATGTGGGGGAGGTACGGGCGTTCCAACAAGTCGCCCGCTGGCCAAGTTATATGGCCGCGCTCAAAGCGAAGTCAATAGCGTTAGTCCCGCATCGACATCGCAGGTCGTGATTGCACCTGCTATATTTTGTGCTTGCGATGTGGATCCTTCAACGACGTTGCGTGATGGTGCGCACTTCTGTATCCAGCCTTTTCAGCAAGCCGCTTGCAAAACATCTGGCCATCGGGATGTCACTGGCAAACCTGTGGCTGCTTCCCTTCGTCAGCATCGTGCTGGGCGCTGGAGTTGATCCGCGTGTCAGTGGATTCGCGCTGAATCGCACCTACTATCTGTCGACTCTTCTCGCTCTCGCGATCGTGGGTGTCATCAGCGGGCTCGTAATTGACGGAATCGAGCGCATTGATCCGACCCGGCGTCGGGTTGGTCGTACGATCGTCCTGCTCGGCACGCTGTTCGTGATTTTTCGGAAATGGAGAAAGTACAACCTGATCCGCATTCCGTATTTTGCGGATTACTTCGCTGGACACGTGTCGTACGCGCTGTTCGTTGCAATTGCGCTCACGCTGTTTGCGGTCGGCGCGTTTGTTCTTGTCCGCTATGCGACGCTGGCGGGACGTGGCGCTGAACTTTTCATCCTGATGTTCGTTCCATTTCTTCTTTTTGTGGTAGCGCAGCTGGTGTGGCGCGGTGCGCGCGCAGCAGCAAACCTGGGCTGGGATCATCCGGCAACGGCGACGAGGTCGGCGCGGCCACCGACACATGTTGTGCTTGTGATCTTCGACGAGCTGGATCGACGCGCTTTCGGTGCGTATCGAATGGCCGGATTCAAATCGCCGGAAATGGATCGCCTGGCGAATGAATCCTTCGGCGCGGATTCCGCCATCGCGCCGGCGCTCTATACCGAGGCTGCGATTCCTTCGATTCTGACGGGCAAGCGCGTCGACTATACGATGCGCTCGCCGAATGGTGATCTTTTGCTGTGGTATCGTGATTCTCTGGGTTCACTTCGCCGGTTGGAGGAGCCAAACCTTTTCACGAGATTGCAGTCAGCAGGAAGCAATGTCGGGGTCGTTGGATGGTATCATTCGTATTGCAGTGATCTTGCGAGAGATGTCAGCCGATGCTGGACGGTGGCGCCGGTTCCGCTCGCGACACCCGGCATTGGTCTCCTCAGGACGACAGCTGCAGCATTGAGCGCCAGCTATGCTTTGGACGTTGCATCAAAGCGTCGTTTCATTCGACGTGAGGCTGATTTGCTGACACACGGCACAGGCATCGCGACGGATTCAACGCTTGCCCTGGCGTTCGTGCACCTGGCCGTACCACACGGGCCATTCGTGCAGTTTTACAAGGGCAACGGCTATTTTGGTAACCTGACGGTCGTGGATGCTGCGCTGGGTACAATACGAAATCGATTGGAGCAGGCTGGAATGTGGGATGCATCGACAATCATTGTCACAGGCGATCACGGCGTGGCGAGTGCCAGGATTGGCGCTCCGGCGCCTCCCGGTACGGAAAACAATCGAAGCGCGGACGTGCCGTTCCTCATTAAGCTTCCGAATCAGCACAAACGCGAGGTCTTCAGTGCGCCAATCGGAACCGAAGTGCTGGCTTCATTGATCCCCGAGTTGCTGTCAGGAAAGCTTCGCGAGCCGGAGGCGTTGGTCACATGGCTCGAGCTACACAGGTGTGCTGCCGCAGGCAGCTTGTGCACACCACCCGTCGGCGTGGGGCACTAAAATGTACGTCGATCCCGGTAGTGGACTGCTGCTGCTGCAGGCGGCAGGCTCGATCATCGTGAGCGTGGCTTTCATGGCGAGGTCGAGGCTGCGCGGCGTGATTCGTCGCATTGGGCGCGTGTTCAAGC
>JBBQYT010000182.1:0-5550 GCA_038208385.1 Longimicrobiales bacterium
CAGGTCCATCACCTGCTCACCGTTGCGTGAGTCGAGGTTACCCGTCGGCTCGTCGGCGAGGAGAATGAGTGGTTTGCCGACAATGGCGCGTGCGACTGCGACGCGCTGCTGCTGACCGCCGGACAGCTGCGACGGATAGTGCTTCATGCGATGTGACATGCCGACGCGCTCGAGCGCTTCCTGCACGCGCTGCTTGCGCTCGCCGGAAGACATGCCGCGATACGTGAGCGGAAGCTCGACGTTCTCGTAAACCGTCAGGTCGCCGATCAGGTTGAATGCCTGGAAAATGAAGCCGATTTCCTGGTTGCGGATGCGTGCACGGTCGGACGCCGACAAGTTTGACACCGGCTTGCCGTCGAGCAAGTACTGCCCGTCGGTCGGCGAGTCGAGGAGGCCGAGAATCGACAGCAGCGTCGTCTTGCCGCAGCCCGACGGTCCTGCGATCGAAATATACTCGCCGTTCTTGATCTCGAGATGGATGCTCGACAGTGCGTGCGTCTCCACCTCGTCGGTGAAGAAGACCTTGTTGACCCCTTCCATCTTGATGAGGGTCTCGGTCGCCTTTTCCATTGGTGCTCTCCTCTTCAGGACGTGGCTCGTGGCTCGTGGCTCGTGGCGCTACTTCAGTACGACTCTTTCCACCGCATCATATGCACTCATGTCGGACAGAATCACGACATCGCCTTCCTTGAGTCCGCCGAGCACCTCGATCGTATTCACCGAGCTGCGCCCGAGCTTCGCATTCACACGCACTGCTTCATTGCTGCCAGGCAGAATCCTGAATAAACCGACCGTGCTCTCTGCCTGACCATATGCGGGACGTCCGACGTACAGCACCTTCGTCAAACGCTCGACTTCGATGGTCCCATCCACGCTCAGGTCCGGCACTGCGCCCTTCGGCAACGCGCCGTCGAGCGATACGTCGATACCTACAGTTCCGTTCTGCGCCGAAGGATCAATCCGCACTACGCGCCCCTTGATGATTCCGTTTCGCGTGTCGATATCCGCGGTCTGACCGATCAATACATCCTTGCGCTGTGTCTCCGGAATGCGCAGCACAGCCTTCAGGCGACCCGGCTCCACAACTTTCGCGAGTGTTACACCCGGCGTCACCCACTGTCCGACCTGCAACGGGAGCTCCTGCAACACGCCGTACGCGCCGGCCGTGATGTGCATCGACTCGATCATCTTCTCACGGAAATCGACAATCGACTTCAAGCGATTGATCTGACTCTCCTGCACCGAGATCTGTCCCGCGGCCGCATCGGTAATGACCTTGAGACGCTCCTGCTCCACCTGGTAGCGCTTCAACATGTCATCGGCGCGCTCGCGCAATCGATCCAGCTCATTCGCTGCCAGAAGACTCTGCCTCGCCAGCTCGACACCCGCAGTCGCCTGCCGCTTGGATTCGTTGTAATCCGCTCGCGCAGTGCTGGCCGTCGCTTCCTGATTCAGCCGCTGCGTAATCAAATTCGTCTTGAGATTGACCAGGTCCGACTGGGCCTGAGTCAGCTGTCGCTGTGAATCCAGCAACGTGAGCTGAACGTCCGGATTGCTGATCTCGAGCAAAATCGTCTGCGGCGTGACCTGCACACCCGGCAGCAACATGACTCGATCGACACGTCCGGGCGTCAGTGCGCTGATCCAGCGGATCTGCTCGGGCACCAGTGTGCCCGGTCCGCGCACCTGGCGAATCATCGTCCCCAGACGAACCGTGTCCCGCCAAAGCGTCCCGCCATCAACCGAAGGCGCCGCCGGCTTCAGCCGGGCCAACCCCACGGTGACGACCGTAACGCCGAGGATGGCCCCACCCAGCAGGATGTAGCGACGAGTCTTTTTCTTGGGCGCGCGAGGGATATCTACCACGTCCGCTCTCCTCTTTGGTCGACCAGCAAAGGCCTACGAAGTCGTGGCTCTTGATACCCCCAGTCTATGGGAAGGCTTGTGCCAGTTCTAGCGCATTACCTAAATCATTGCGCCACAAAGAGTTTGTCAATCGGCGACGAACCGTCACGACCAGCGACCGGCGCGATATCGGGATATGCAGGTCCCGAAAGCGAACATTGCCGACGACACAGCGGTGACGCGGTGACGCGGTGACGCGGTGACGCGGTGACGCGGTGACGCGGTGACGCGGTGACACGGTGACACGGTGCGGCTTTCTGATATGACAGTGGATCTGCAAAAAGGGTTGTCTCGGCCGTGTTGGCCCGTTTTCGTTGACGACATATCGTAGGCGATACATCGTGGACTTCAGCGGCGCCTCATCCTGGGACCCTCACCCGGAGGTTAGCATGCTGATGTGGTTGGTACCTGTTTCCGTGTTTTGCATCGTTGGTGCGATCGCACTCGGCGGTGGGCCGGTGACGATCGAAAGCCAGAGCATCCCCCGCCAGATTCTCGGCCTGTGCGCCACTCTGGTTGCGTACCTCGTGGTATGGGGTGCACTCCAGATGTTGCTCGTGCGGCTGCTCCCGCTGGGCGGCTCGATTGCGATTGCGTCAGTCCTCAGCATCCCCATGTTCCCATTCATCGCCGTGGTCGGCTTCCGCGTTGTCGGAGTACGAACGCATCGCGGCGCCGAACAACACCACACCTCCGCTGGGTGAGGTCGTTCGCGGGAGAAGGTACAAAAGCGCGCAGGGGACTCCGGCGTACGGATTTTAGCCGAGACGTTGGCTTAAGCGGTCACGCCAGATTCCCTGCGCGGTTCGATTCCCGCTTCGAGCTTGCGCCTGCGCGTGCCCGCAGTTATGTGTTAAGAAGAAGGCCCCGTCCCACCAACATTGCGTTACCCTCCCATTGAAGGCATCGTAAGAATGCGGCTCCCCCCGGTTCGCTCCTACCCGCTCGTCCGCTGGTCCAGGCATCCCATCGAGGTCGTTTATGAACCGAGCCGTTTATATGGCCGGCATTGGATACATCGCGTTATGCGGCGCGGTGATCATTCGGCACAGCCACCGCGGGATTCACGATCGGGCTATTTCGATCGAGGCCGTCCTCAACGGGCCGCGTTCGGGGGTTCAGGGTCCGAGCGCCGTGATTCCGTACGATCCGCCCCCGCCTCTGCGCGCTTCCGATCCGCGGAGCAACTCGGGTAACGCGTGGTTCGATCGCGTGAAGCCGTTTTGCAACTCGGTCGAAGTCGAAGTGCATCTGCAACGTGATCCGCCGCCGTCGGGATCGACCGGTGCAGGCTACGGTGCTGCGTGTTATGCGCTGGCAGGTCGCATTGCGACGGCGCGCGAGCTGATTGATGCCTTGCCTGCATCCGAGCGCGCGAACGCGGCGGGTATTGTGTTCGAGATTGGACACCCGGTTGCCGATGCAGGCGATGATGCTTCCGCGGGTCCGCTGATGGGACTCGTCGTCGAATATCGTCCGGACGACTACATGGCGCTGTACCACGCCGGCGTGGCGGAGTTCGGCATTGGCAAGACAGACCTCGCCCGTGCGCATCTGGAAAAATTCATGGCACTGTATTCGGCAGAAGATGGTTGGCGGAGCAATGCCCGCGCAACAATCGCGAAGATGTCCGTTTCGGCAGGCCAGTAAATGACGTCGATACCGAATTCGCAAAGCGATGTCGTGCTGCCGCGTTGCGTGCTGTGTGGCAGTGACGATCCGTTCGAGTCCGGATTGTGTCCGTCGTGCGGTGGTGCATCGGCGAGTCTTGCGGACACATTGATGTTCCTGCGACGTCCCACGAGCAGCAGCGATCGCACCGATCGCGTATCGCAACTCGCAGAAATTGCCGGCGCGCGTGCAGCGACGTCAGATGGATACGATACCGCGTGGGGCGAACGAGCATTGATGCGCATTCCGCGCGCAGCCGTGCACCAGGTTGAAGCGCAGCTCGAGAAGCGCGGCCTGCAGGTGCGCGCTGTGCCAGCAAGCCGCGCGTGGTCGGCGCTGCCTGTACGATTCTTCGTGATGATCGCCGGAATTGTGGTCGTGGGTGGATATGCTGGCGGCGCGTCGGTGCCGATCCTGCTTCTGACGAGTCCCCTTCTCGCAGTGTTGCTCGTGATGTACGGTCACATTGATGCGGGAAGGACGCTGCTCGCGCCGCGTTCACACGCAGCCGGTCTTTCGCCCAAAACCGAGAACTCACTTCTCCGTGCATTCGCCGAGCTCCCGCGCGGCGAAACACGTGACGCGCTGATCGACATCACGCGCGGTGCCCGGGCAGCACTCGCAGCCGTTGCCGGCGACAACACGCGTAGCGTCGTGCGCGATTCCGTCGGTGAGCTCGTTGAAGCCGCAGCTGCGACAGCGCTGGATTTGGCACGCCTCGACCTGACGATCGGCACGCTTGGCGACGCGCATGCCTCGCAGGCGAGTAACCAGGGGAGCTGGGATGCACTTCGCGAACGTTGCGCAGTAATGCGCGTTGCGCGCGTCGCACAGCTGGCTGACGCAGTGCGCGTACTGGGATCAATCAGTACCGATGCGCTGGATTCACCAGGCGCTGCGGGCGCACAGCTCGGGCGTGTAACCAGCGATCTGGCAACGGAAGCTTCCGCGCACGAATATGCGGAGCGGGAGTTGGCGGCGCTGCTGAAAAAATGAGGACCTTACACGCCTGCGTTTTTTACTGCAGGGCTCGCTCGAGGAGGGTCTTCACCAATTCGGGGTTTGCACGACCGCCCGTCTTCGTCTTCACCTGGCCGATGAAAAACCCGAGCAGGCCTGTGCGACCAGTCCTGTATTCGGCAGCCTTCGCGGGATTGGCTTCGATGACTTCGGCAATGACCGCAGCGATTTCATTCGCATCATTGAGTTGATGCATACCCAGCCGCTCGACGATTTCCGCGGGCTCGCCACCGTTCGCGGACAATTGCTCGATTACAGTCTTCGCTCCGCTCGAAGAGATCGTGCCGCTGACAACGAGCTTCGCGATTGCTGCGAGCTGTGCGCCCCCGAACTTCAGGTCTCCCGCTTCGCGCAGCTCGGGCGATACTTCGTTGATGATCCAGTTCGAGATCGTGCGCGCATCGGCGCCGGCATCGATGGCTTCGTCGAGCAGACGTACGCTGGCGGCATCGCGCGTTAGAACATCCGCATCCTTCGCGGACAGTTTGTACCACGAAACGAGCTCGAGTGCGCGCGCATCCTGCTGCGGGGTACGCACGACGGGCACGCGCGGCCGCGCCTCTTCGCTGGACGCAGGGCGCAGCGCGCGCGAGTCCGCGCGCTGTTTTGCCTCGACATCACGCTTCACAGGTTCGTTCGTGTGTTTTGCCCACGTGTCGCGTAGTGTCACTGTGCGGTTGAACACCAGAGCACCGGGCTTCGACAGCACGATGTCCGAACAGAAATATCCCTGACGCTCGAACTGGTATTTCGTTCCAGCGGGGTCGTTTTTCACGCTGGGCTCGATGCGCGCATCAGGCAGTACGATCAGTGAATCCGGATTCAGGAATTTCCGCCAATCGCCAGCCTCGCCCGCGGCACCGTCCGGGTCTGCGACATTGAACAGCCGCTCGTACAGCCGTACTTCGCACCGCAGTGAGTGTTCTGCCGACACCCAGTGGATGGTGCCTTTTA
>JBBQYT010000183.1:0-5494 GCA_038208385.1 Longimicrobiales bacterium
TCCTCTGGCGCGCCACCTGTCGCCGCAGGCACGACGTATTCACCGTATGTATACGCCATGTCTCCTGATTCGGCGACGCGTCCACCAAGAACTTTCGTGCGCAATGCGTGCGATGGCTCCGCGAGCGCGCCAGGCGCAGCAGAGCCGGTTCGCGGCAGCGAGCCTTCGCGCGTCACGCGCGCATGCGGCAACATGCGGGCAGTCAGGTCGCGACTCGCGTTGATATCACTCGTCAGTGTGCTGTCGACGTGAGCGATCGAATCGATGTTTGCGGGCCAGGCGCGATCAGTCCGGGCAGTGATGCGAGCATGCGGCGGCGGACTGGCCACGTCCACCATGACTTCGGGCACTTTGTCATGCGACACGCCGGCATCCATCAGGAACCTGTACTCGCCTGACGGTTGACGCAGCCAGACCGTGTTGAATTCTCCGTATGCGAGCGCAGTATCGGCCGCAGTCTTTCTGAGCGTCCACGGCCCCGTTGTGTAGCCGATGTCGCCCGCTGCAGAAATGTCTGCGTATTCCGGATGCCATTGCAGCAACGCACCTCCGACACGCTTCTCCTGGGCGCTGAGAAACTGCTTGCCGTTCACGGCGCGCGGTCTGAACAACACACCATTGTCATCAATGAACTGCAGGAATGCATCGCGCACGCCTGCCTGCGCCGCCGCCCGCGCGAACGCAAGCTCCGTAGCGACGATGTCCCGGACAGGCTGCTGCGCCGCCAGGTGGATTGGCGCAATCAGGACCAGCAGAACTGATGATGCAGTTAATCTTTGCATGTCACTCCGTTAAATACTCCGAATGCACATATCGATTTCTTCGCGCGTGTTGTAATAGTGCGGCGAAATCCGGACGGCAGTTTTTGCATGCTTGTCATCCATGTCCAGCACGGCGAACCCTCGCGCCGTCAGGCTCGTGTTGATGCCCCAACTGCGCAAATCGTTTACGATCTCTGCGGCGTCACGACCGACCACTTCTACCGTCACGATCGCGCATTGCGTGGCGCCGCGGTCGAGCACGCGCAGGTCTGCCCGGATGGACAACCGCTCGCGTGCATACGCCGCCAGCTCCCATGCACGCGACTGCGCGTTCTCCAATCCGACTTCCAGTGCGTACCGTGCGGCTTCACCGAGGCCGAGCACGAGTGCGTACGCAAATTCCCAGCTCTCGAAGCGACGCGCGCCATCGAAGAGCTTGAACTCGTTGGCATCGCTCCAGTCTGCGCCGCGCATGTCGACGAGAAGCGGGTACATATCGCTTGCGAGTACGCGGTCCGATACGTACAGGAAGCCTGCGCCGCGCGGACCGCGCAGGAATTTGCGCGACGTCGCGGACAGAAAATCGCAGTGCAGTGCTTCCACATCGATGGGCATCTGACCGACGGCCTGACAAGCATCGATGAGGTACGGCACTTCGGCGGCCGCGCAAACATCGCCTACAGCTTGAACGGGCTGAACGAGCCCCGAGTTTGTCGGGATCCATGTGACTGCAACGAGCTTTGGACGTCGCTTTGCAATCAGGTCGCGGACCGAGTCCGGATCGACGCCACCTTCAGAAAGATCGTCCGCGCGCACAATTTCGACGCCGGTGCGCTTCGCAAGCGATAGAAACGCAAGCTGGTTCGATATGTAGTCGTTGCGCGTGGTCAGGATGACGTCGCCGGAGGCGAAATCAAACGCGGACAGTGCGACGACGTAGGCTTCAGTAGCGCTCCCCATGATTGCAATGTTGTTTGGGCGCGCGCCGACGACTTTGCCGACATTCTCGTATGCTCGAGCGATCTCGGGCGCGGCAGCATCGGCCGCCTCATAACCACCGAGGGCGGTTTCGCGCTTCAGGTGGTCCGTGATCGCCTCGTGAACCTGGCGCGGCATGAGCGCAGCGCCGGCATTGTTGAGGTGCACGCGTCCGCTCTGTGCGGCCGGTGTATCAGCCCGCCAGCGGGCAAGATCCTCATCCATATGTTTTGCTCCCGGGAGGAAGTTCCTGTTTTTGGTCGCGTAATGTATAGCGGTTGGTGATACGCTGATGCTACGGAGGGGTGAGCGGAGCGTTGCTCGTGACTCGTGGCTCGTGCCGGGTGGCCTGGCGTTGTATATATGATGCGGCCACCGCGAGCATCCGGGTACCATATTCATTATGGGAGAAAAGCGAGTGATCAGGATTACACCGTGGTTCGAGCGCAGCTTTCCCGTCGGGCAATTGCCGATTGGCGCGTTTCCGTCCGTGCTCGAGCGCTTTCGCGGCACGCCGTTGCGCGCACGCGCACTGATTGAGGGACTGTCGCCCGAGCTCATCAAGCGCCGCGATGGAGAGGCGTGGTCGATGCTGGAGCATATCGGTCATTTGCTGGATCTCGAGGAGCTCGGCGAGCTGCGCTTCAAGGATTACATCGACAAATCGGCGACGCTCAGTGTGGCAGACCTGAAGAACAGGAAGACGCATGAAGCGAACTACAACGGCATGGATGCCAACGAGGTCCTCGAGCGATTCGTAATTGCACGCGAGGACCTCGTGATCAAGTTCGATGCGCTGGATGAAGCACACGTCGCGCGCACTGCTTTGCATCCAAGACTGAAACAGCCGATGCGGATGATCGACTGGCTCTACTTCATGTCAGAACACGATGACCATCACCTCGCCAAAATGCGGGAGATGCGGCATCTGTGGACTGCGCTGTAGCCGTTAGCGCAGTCCGACGAGCCCCTTGACGGAGTCGATCAACTTCCAAGAGTCGTAGCCGACGCCATCCTTGAACACCGTCACGACATTCCGCATGTCATCCTGATTCTTTGTCAGATCACCCTTCACGACGACCAGGTCAGCAACTTTCCCCGGTGCAATCACTCCACGGTCCGTTGCGCCGAGAATCTTCGCGCCGTTGGACGTCATGATCTGAATCGCCTGCGCGGGAGTGAAGCCGGCCTCGACAAAGAGAGCCAGGTTCCGCTGATCGCCAAAGCCCGGCAGGTTGCCCGTCGAAGGATCCATGCCCGCTCCCATCAAACCGCCCGCCTTCACGAAATCGAACTCGAACTTCATCGCCTTCCTGAAGATGTCCTGCATCTTCGCGGCGTTGGCCGGGTTCGCGTTCGATTCCATTTGTGCGCGGCGCGCGAGATACGCATCGCGCTGATCCGAGACTACAGCATCGACCACGCGCTGATCGAACGGACGGTGTCCCGGCACGCCCATCTCACCGACAGCGAGCGTCGATGTGAGCGAGATCTTGTGCGAGATCAGCTCCTGAATTGTCTGCTTGACGGCATCACCATTCATGTCCAGCGCGCCATACGCTTCTGCGCGCGGCGTCGACGGACATACGTCAGGCGATTTTCCAGGATGGAAATCCGTGTCGACTGTGAGCCCGTGCTCGAGACCATCGATGCCGAGCGCTGCAGCTTCACGGAACGTTACCGAGCACAGATGCGCAGTGACCTTCACGCCTCTCTTGTGTGCTTCATCGATCGCTGCGCCGAGATCCGCCCTGCTGATCTGCGTGTAAGCCTTGAACCACGTGACACCTTCGTCTGCCCAATAGGCGACCGTGCGGCGCGCATCCTCCACGCCCGTCAACGGGTGCAGCTCTTTCGGTCCAGGACCGGGTCCCTGCAGGTAGGGCCCCGAAACGTACATTTTCGGTCCGGGCGCGACACCCGTATCGATGTCGTGTTTGAGATTCAGCTCGCGATAAGGCTCGATGCTGCCTGCCGTGCGCACGGTAGTCACACCACTGCCGAGATACAGCCGCGGTGCACTGAAGGCGAGGTAGTTGTGCTCGGTGCCGCCAGCGGGGAAATACATGTGGTCGTGCATTCCGACGATGCCCGGAATGACGGTGTGGCCGGTTACATCGATGACTTTCGCGCCGGGCGGAACCGGCGTGTGTGCCGAGGGTCCGACGGCTGCGATTTTGCCATCGCGCAGCACGATCGTGAAGTCTTCGCCGACGGGCCCGCCCGTGCCATCGATGACGCGTGCGTGCGTCAGCGCGACAACGGCATCGTCCACAGTGACGAACTGCATGACGTCGGGCTTGAGCATCGCCGCTGCCTGCGCGAACGCGTTGTGCGAACCGAGGGCGAGGAACACGGTCGCGAACAAGACACTGCGCTGGAGCTTCATGCGACCTCCCGTTGAACTATTGCGTAACCTCGAACATGGCGTGCATGCCGGTTTCCAAGTGCTCGCCGATATGACAGTGCATCATCCAGTGGCCCGGATTCGTGACTTCCAGAAGAATATCGATCGTCGCGCCGACGGGAACGAGCACTGTGTCTTTCCAGACCAGGTTATCGTTTTGCACGCCGTTTTTACTCAGGACGATGAACCGCTGGCCATGAAAATGGATCGGGTGCTGCATCGGATGAAAGGAGCTTGGATCATTGAACAGCCTGATCTTGACGACGTCGCCGACGCGAAAGTGCCAATCGATGGCATCGTTCTCCTTACCGGTATCGAGGTCGCGCAGCAGCCAGCGCACTTCGTGACCTGTCGGAAGCCAGCTCATCATCTGCATGACATCGCCCCACTCGACGGGCGCGAAATACGTCGTGTCTGTATTGAGAACAAGCCCGAGCGGAAGCGAATCTACGCGCAGTGTCAGGCCCAGCCTGCGGTCGGGAACGCGGTCCATTTGCGCCTTGTACTTCGCCATCTCGTGTGCAACATCAGCGTTATCACGTAAGCGCGCGAATGACGCGGCGCCGTTTGATGGTCCGGCCGGGCCGCGCACATGGATACGCGCCAGTGTATCGACTTCCGAAAACAGATTGCCATACGCATGGTTTGTCACCTGCACGCGGTTCGTCAGCGCGACGGTGCCAGCCTTCGGAAATCGCACGACGACAACGTACCGCTGCGCTGGCGCGATGACGATGCTGTTTACCCATTCTTCGCGCTCGAATCGCCCGGCATCTGCGGCAATGAGCTTCATTGGCGCGTCGCCAAACGAGACGTTGTACGGCCGCACGCTCGACGCATTCGTCAGGTAAAACCGCACGACAGATCCGGGCTTCACATTCAGTGCGTAGTCCGGCTCGCCATTCACGAGGAAGACGTTTCCGAAACGACCCATCAGCGCGTGCGTGGCGGTCTCCGCGCCAAACGGAAACACCCCTCGCTCGTTCATAAGGAGATCGCTCAGGACGAGCGCTTCTTCGCGATCGACAGGCGCGTAGTACCCGGCAGTGTTTGGGCGGACGAGAATATTGCCGAACAAACCGAGCGCCTGCTGCACATCCTCACGAACGTGCGCGTGATACCAGTAAATGCCGGCGTCGGGAAAATACACGCGATAGTCGAACTGCTCGCCCGGCTTCACCGCCGTCTGCGTCATGCCGACGGCGCCATCAAACCGGTTGTCCAGCCGAATGCCGTGCCAGTGCACAGTTGTCGGCTGGTCGATCCTGTTGTCCAGCCGTACCACGACCTTCGCGCCTTGCGGCACGTCGAGCAGTGGTCCGCTGGTCTGGCCGTTGTAGCTGTACAT
>JBBQYT010000184.1:0-5487 GCA_038208385.1 Longimicrobiales bacterium
CTGGAGCAAGGACACCGTGGATTTCATTCGGGCGGCGTTCCGCGACTTGCGGTGGCATCGCAAGCTTTACGAGGGTTGGACAACGAACGGAGCGCTGGATGTAAAGCGGCTGCCAGTCTTGAGCGAAGCGCCAGACGCAAATGACGAGCGAATTTTCCGCCGGTGCAGGGGCTTGCACCGCGCCGCCGAGTTGTGCGTGCAGCGGTGGCGCGACTTCGAGCAGTCCGAGAACGTGCGAGACTTCGACAGTCTGATCCTCGATGCGCGTGACCTGCTGACGGGACCGAACGGCAAGGCTGCTCTCGCGAGCATTCGTCGCCGCTATCGGATACTCATCATTGACGAATTCCAGGATACCGACGGCGCGCAGCGCGACATCGCGTACGCGATTGCAGGCATCGGCGCGGGGGGCGCGACTGGTCCGCAGCTTTATCTGGTCGGCGACCCAAAGCAATCCATATATCGTTTCCGCGGCGCGGATATCTCCGTCTGGAACGCGGTTGCGAACGACCTTGCCTTGCACGGCGAGGTGTTGGAGCTGAGGGAGAACTTCCGGAGCGACCTTGCCGTTGTCGACTTCATCAATATCGGTGCAGGAAACGCCATTGAAGCGACGTCGCAGGATGATGCGCTTGGCTCCGCGCGTGTTGCGTATTCGGATTTGGGAGCGGGCAGGGTTGCAGGTGGGACCGGCGCGGTAGAGTGGATCGAGCCGGCAAACCTGGGAGCGGAGGCGCAACGTGCGGATGAAGCCGAGCGGATTTCCAAACACATTCTGAATCTGGTTGACAAGGTCGATGTTGTGGATCCGAAGACGACGAAGAAGCGGCCGTGCAGGTACAGTGATATTGCAATTCTTTACCGCGCGCGCACAGGTCTGCAGAACTATCTCGATGCATTCTGGCGTGCCGGGATTCCGTTCTATCAGCAGGGTGCTGCCGGCGCAGACGAACGGCAGGAGGTGCTCGACCTGCTGAACCTGTTGCGAGTGATCTACAACCCCGCCGACGATCTGCGCGTCTTCGCGTACCTGCGCTCGCCGTTTGTCGGATTGCGCGATGACGTGCTCACTCGAATACGCTACGAAGCAAAGGGCTTCCGCTACCTCGATCAGGCGAAGAGTTACGTCGAAGGCTACGAATGGTATGATGGTGGCGATGCGCGGATCGTGGAAATCGAAAAGACTGCGTTGCGACGCGGACTCGCTGTGCTCGACGAAGCGCGGATGCTGGCCGACCGCATCCCGATCGATGAGCTGATGGAGCATGTCCTGGAAGCGAGTGGATATCGCGAGCATTTGCTACTGCTCGAGGGACATCGCGAAGCGCTCGCCAACATGCGGTCGTTCATTCTGATGACCGAACAGTACCGTGACCACACGATCGGCGCGTTTCTCGAGGTCTGGGACAATCGCGACAAGGGTGATCCTGGTCTGCCGCAAGCTGCGCTGTACAGCAGTGCGGACAATGTCGTGACGTTCAGTACTGTGCACGCGGCCAAGGGACTCGAATGGCCTGTCGTGTTTCTTGTCGATGTCACGGCGCAGTGGACGGATAAGATTTGGAACACGTACTGGAGCGATCCGGCGCTCGGTCCGATTCTATGCCCTGGCGGAAAGGATCGCGGCGTACGCGCAAACAAGTTGTGGTCGGGCCAGAAGGCGCAGCAGCTCGGAGAAGAAGCTCGCCTGTTGTACGTCGCAATAACGCGCGCGCGCGACCGACTGGTGATTGCAGGGTTGGCGGAGAAGGCACCGTCGTACGCGAACTGGCTGTTGCCGGCTGTTGCTCGGGATAAAGTCACGTTGCTGAAGGATGCGCCGAAACCGGATGTTGTTGAGCAGCCTCGAATCGAGTTGAAGCTGCTCGATTTGGTCAACGCTGTCGAGCCTGAAGCGAACACTGCTGCGCTCGCGCGTCCACAGCATCGCTGGTTGACGTCTGCTACAGAAGTGATGACCAAGGAGCGGGATCCACGTTTCTGGGAGTTGATCTACCAGCACGCGGTCGAACCCGTCTGGCAGTTTGCGCCCAGGCCGCGTAAAGGCGACGGTACGATTCCGGAGCGGTTGCGTGGCACGCTGATTCACGGCGTGCTGGAGCGGTATGAGGCCGAGCGTGAGCTTGCGGACATCGTCGAGCAGACGATCGGTGAGCTGGATGCGCCGGAGCTGGAGGTCGCGATGGCGCGCGGGAGCGAGTATCGCGAGGCGCTGGAGCAGGAGATCGCGCGCGTGGTCGCGAGTGCTGAGTGGAAGTGGTATGTGGAGGGTGAACACTATCGGGAGTTGCCGTTCCTGCACCTGGTTGGTCCGCGGGAGTGGCGTGCTGGCAGTTTCGATCTGTACCGGCCGGATGGCTGGGTTATCGACTTCAAGACGCACCAGATTTCAGGGGAGCGCGTTCCGGCTGAGGCGGAGCACTATCGGACCCAAATGCGGCTTTATCGGGAGGCGGCGAGCATCGCGTGTCCGGTGCAAACTCGTTTACATTTCACGCACACGAACACCGTCGTGGAGATGGAGTAATGTCCGTCGGCGGCGAATTTGCGGTTTGCGGGCTGCGGTCCGCAGGCAAGACCGCCGCAGCGTGCTAGCGAGACCGGGTTGTTGAGGCTCGCGAGCCGCTATGCTGCTCCGACCAATTCGCTTCCGTCAGGATGTGCCTCAATCACCGGCTCCTCAATTTCTGCCTTGAAGCGAGCTCCGAACGCCTCCAGAATTCTCTGAGCCCGCTCGACCGTGATCCCGTAATATTCGTTCTTCTCGTCGCGAGAAACCTGAGACTCAGAAACATCGAGACGCTCCGATAGTTCGCGCTGAGACATGCCATGGGCAATGCGCAGCCCGATCAGCCAACGACCAATGCTGGTCAGATTGTACAGAGCTCCCAGGTCGCCGCGCTTCATGCGCTCATACATTTCTACTTCTTCCTTCAGCTGCTCATAAAACGATTCCATCGGCTGCATCGCGCGCGCCATCTCATCCACTGATAGCTCAAGCGCTTTCAGTTGGTCGCGTTGAGACAACATTACCTCACGATCGCGCCCGAGGTCACGAACTGCTCTTTGGTATTCTGCTTCAGTTCTTATCATTTAAACCCCTTTCACACCGGCACGATCTTGACGATTCCCTTCTGCTCGTCCGTACTTCTCTGTCTCCGAAAGGCGGCGGGAAACATCATGTCATTCCCGTGCCGATCCTTCTTGATACCGACTGTCCACAGCTGGTTGACAAGAATCTCGGCACGGTCGGTCAATTGACGGCGCCAAGCTTCGTCCCATTCGGGAATTGCCCCGGTCCGCGGACCAGTCACCAGCAGAGACTTCCGCAGGTCGGCAAAGCTCAGCAAGTAGGTGCCGACCGGGAGCAGGCCTCGGTTATCGAAGTTGTCGGGGAGGGTCGGCATTCGCGACTTAACAATTAAGTTAATATTAACCAATTTGTCAAGCAAGGCGCGTGCTGTTTTGTCTTGAGGCCGGCCGGAATCTGGTCAGCGGATCCCCGACATTTTGCGGTCACGCGCCGGGCCGCCGGCAAAGGCGAGGAAGGATGTAGGTGGGTGGGTTTGGGGATATGGCGTCCTTGTTTCGGAAGGTCTGATCAGTTGGACGCGCTGGATTTCATAGTTGCTTTATTCGGGAGGTTTTGGACGGCGAATCGTCGGGCGCACCGTCGGCTGCGTGCGGCTGCGTTGCATGATGCGGAGCTCGCGGCGGCGTTGGAGAAGGCGTCGGCTTGGGCTTTCTGAGCTGGTCAGGCGTGTGGGTGCGGTTCCTGGGCGTGTCATTCCTGACGACGATGTTGTGAACTTGCCGTTTGTGTTGCTCAGCTTCGAGACATTTGACGCTTTTGCGGGAGCGGAGCGGGAGCCGGTAGATGCGGTTTCGGTAGTGACGCCTCTAATGCGTTTAGTCCTAGGCGGAGTTCCCGCATGAGTAGGCTGCCCGTGGACTCGGCTTCTTTATCGACTCGAAAAACCCCTTTCGACAAAGAGCTCCAACGTGGGGACAGACACGACCGCATGCCGCCTGAGGCATTGATGAACCCGCGATTCCGTCAGCTTCGACCTTGTCTTGAATGGTCGCGCGGCTTGCAGTCGAAACTCAACCGATTACGACGTGGCGCCGCGCTCGGTTTCTATGATGTTCGGGAGTCCGATGTCGCATATGGCCCAACCTCTTGCACTAGGGGTACATTGGGAGTCATTAGGCGAACCTCACGTCGGATCATGCTCAGTCAGACAAACAACCTAGAGCACGTACGTACGTGGCCAACGATTCAATTCGCGCCGTCAGTGCAAACGAACCCATGACTAATTTGCCCCGTGTTCATTCGAGTCTGTCAGGTGCGAAGCCGATCTATTTGGATCACCATGCTACGACCCCGGTCGATCCACGCGTTGTGGACGTTGTTGTGAGTGCGATGACAACGAGGTTCGGCAATGCGAACAGCGTTGATCATTCCTACGGAGACGAGGCCGCCGAGCTTATAGTCAACGCACGCAAAGAAGTCGCAGCATTGATTAATCATGACGCGGAGGCGGTACATTTCACGTCTGGTTCTACTGAGGGAATTCGACTCGCTGTACGGCATGCGATCGACTCCCGTCCTAACCCTAAGTCTCCGCTCCGGATCCTAGTCTCTAGTGTAGAACACCGCGCTTTGCTGGACACAGTGAGGGCGGCTGAACTCGCTGGCGAAGCAGTCGTCAGTTACATTCCTGTTGACTACTGCGCCCGACTCGACCTCGACTCGTTTCAAAGATCGTGCACGAACGGCGTGGACCTCGTCTGTGTAATGGCGGCGAACAACGAAGTGGGAACATTGTACCCGGTCGAGGAGGTGGCGCGCACCGCCGCAGAGAACGGAGCGCGCACTCTCATCGACGCGACCCAAATGGTGGGGCGCGTGCCTATGCACGCAGCAAAATGGGGAGTGACTTACCTAGTGCTGAGCGCTCACAAGATTTATGGACCTAAGGGAATTGGATCGCTAGTCACGCCACATGCAGTTTTCCGCGATTCACACGCGTCCATAGCGGGGGTGTCAGACGGGACGCCGAACGTTCCGGGAATTGCAGGATTGGGCGAAGCATGCCGCCTTCGACGGATAGAGATGGTATCGGATGAGCCACGCATGTTGATGCAACGGGAACGGCTGAGGACCCACCTCTTGGACGCCGTCGCTGATCTCGTTGTGAATGGGGATACGTCCGCGCGGCTGAGTAACAATCTTCACATTAGCGCGCCTGGTGTGCCCAACGACGCCGTGCTCGCCAGATTGCGAGGACACGTCGCGATCTCCACCGGCGCTGCATGCATGTCCGGGGCGCAAACTCCTTCGCATGTGCTCCGCGCCATGGGGTTGTCGGCGGCGGTTCAGGAGGGGGCACTTCGCATTGGACTTGGCAAGTTTACCACCGACGATGAAATCGACGAAGCCGGGGCTCATATATCGCACGCCGTTCTTGCTACGCGCGAAGCGAT
>JBBQYT010000185.1:0-5475 GCA_038208385.1 Longimicrobiales bacterium
GGCGTGCCGCCGCCAATCGGAACCGCCCAGTAATTCATCCAGCCGCTGCGCCACGACTTGAAGACGACAATGCCGCCGTCCGGCGAAATCGCCGGCGCATCGAATGCAGGCACAACCGACGTGTTGTAATCGAAGAAATCCGGATCGACGGTAATGACCGTCGGGGCACCGCCACGCGCAGGCACGGTCAGAATTTCGTGAATGACCCAGTGTTCATCGGTGCGCACGTAAACGATGGAGCGCGAATCGGGCGTCCAGACGGGATCGACCTCATAACGCACGTCATTGGTGATGCGCGTTACCACGCCGGCGGGTACGCTGACGGTGAAAATGTCATAGTTGCCGTTGAGGCTGTTGGAGAACGCGATGCTCTTTCCGTCGGGAGACCAGCTCGTCGTGCCGATGCGAGCACTCATCGTGGTCAACCTGATGTGTCGGCCATCGCGCACGGAGAACAGCCAAATGTCGCAATTGTTCTCGCCTGCCTCTTTTTCGGAGACGTAGGAAATGTATTCGCCTGTCGGCGACCACTTCGGCTGCTGTGCGAGCTGATACGGAACGGTGCCGAGGCCGTCGGTGAGTTTGGCAGGTGCGCCGCCGTCCGGCGAAATGGTCGAAAGGCCAGGGACACCACCGATGTTGGATGCGAACAGAATTTGTTTGCCATCGGGAGACCACTGAGGCGCGTCACCGCCCAGAACGGAGCGAACGGAGAGAACCCGGTCCGCCCACTGCGCAGACTCGCTCGTCTGGGCGTGAAGCGCGGCCGGTGCCGCAAAGGCGAGCACGACGACAAATGTATAACGGGCAATCGCTTGCATGGGTCTCCTGAGCCTGCGTTTGGGCTTGAAATCCATTGCACACCTGGGGGGAGGCCACGCTCGCTTACGCGAGGCGTGCGCACATGTAGATACAACATGGTGGTGGGATGATGAAAGCCGCACGCAAAGTTCTGCGTGCGGCTTGATCTTGGCACCCCGCCCGAATGCCCGCGACCCTGGAGCAACGATGCGATGCCGTGTCATCACGAAGGCGTTCATTGCACTTGCAATGATAGTAGCGCTACCAAACGGGCCCGGTGAACGTCGGATTCGCCACGGTCGTGACGATTGCTCCACTGAAGATCGAGGGTCATGCGCTCGGGCAGGCTGCCGCGCCTCAAGACCAACAACGCTAGTGGTACGGCCGATTCAAGGCCGGAAGACGCTGTGGGATTTTTCTCATGCAAAGTGGGCGCTGAGGGATTCGAACCCCCGACCCCCTGGGTGTAAACCAGGTGCTCTGAACCAGCTGAGCTAAGCGCCCCGAACGCCGAAACCTAGCGGCTTGGCAACTTTTTCTCAATCGTCGAACGGCGGCGACCTGTAAAGGATTGTAGCAATCAGTGACACGGCTCATTAAATTCCACCGATTCCGACTCAGATCGAGTCCTTTCGCGCCGTCTCTTCGCAGGACTTTCGTCCGACCAGCCGTACTTCCAGCGCAGTTCAACTCACATGGCTTGCCACTCGCTTTCACTCATCCCCAGGAGGCGTTTCATGGCACTCTCAAAAAGGCTCCACAAGGCAGTCTACCGCGAGCTGAAGTCTGAGTTCAAGCAAAACGCTACGCGCAAAACGACCCGGGAAGCGAATCAGGAGCTGAAGCAATACCTCAACCTCAAAATATTCTCGCTCCTGGACTCTGGAGCGATCGAGTGGGGGGGAAGGTCACGGAAGTTTGTGCGCGCGTGCGCTGCCGGTTTGGCGCGCGCCGCAGAAACCTGTGCGAAGGAGGCGAAGCGAGATCGTATCGACGTGGACGACCTTAAGCTGGCATTGGTCGGGCTCGAAGGAGACAAGCGCCATCCAAGTCTAATTGTATTCTGGGAAAGGACCTGCCCATTGCCAGCGAACCGCGACCGGCTCGGCTGCTGCGACATGCGTGCACACCTCAACATGGAAATCACTTCGGTGTGCGGAAAACTCGCAGCGGAGCCAGCGATCGAAGATTAGACTTCGCTACGAAATTCGCTGTTGATGACACCGCGTTTCATATCCCTGCCAACTTCGCGTTTACCCAACCCTGGAGGCGCACATGGCGTATGCACAAGAGCTGCACGACACGGTGTATCGGGAGCTCATGCTCGAGTTCAACCAGAATACGATTCTTCTGACTGACGAATCAGCCGATAACGAGCTGCGAATATATCTTGAACTGAAGATTTTTCCGCTTCTCAACGATCATAGGATCGAGTGGGGCGGGAGAGCTAGAAAGTTTATCCGTGCGTGCGCCGCCGCCCTCGCGCGCGCGTCTCAGAAGTGCGTAGCCCCTGAGGAACCTCAGATCATTACGCGAAAAGCAATTGTGATGGCGCTGAAGGGCAACCCGAAGGAGCCTACGGACCACGGGTTGATTCCCTACTGGGAACGCATCTGCCCGCTTCCCGCCGCTGTCACCAACAGCGGACCGATGCCCCTCGTCTGCTGTGCAATGCGGGCACACCTCGGGATGGAGCTCACGTCGGAGGTTTGCCTCCAGTTCATGCGAGAAACAAGTGAAGCTTCACCGCCCGCTTGAGGTTGCGGATGGATGACACGCGCGTTGCAGTTCCCGGCTGGTTGCGAGTCGTCGAAGGCATAGCGCTCAGCAAGGTGCTGCTGGCGCTTCCGGGCTTTGTCGTCGGTTTTGCGACGATGCCCGCTTTCACCGCCGCGAACTTCCTCGCACATGTCGTGCTGTTCGCCGGCGCTGGCGTTGTCCTGCGTGTATTGGGCAGTGACGATGCGCGCGCGCAGGCACTCGGGATTTTCTTCATTGTCGTTGCGACAGCGTGGGCGGACCGGCTGCTCGGAGCACTCGCAGCCGTTTCGCCCGCGCTCGCGCCACTCTGCTCGCTGCTGCTCACACTTCAGGTCATTGCATTCTCGCCGTATCTCTTCTGGATGTTCGTCCGCGAGTTTCCGCGCAGGCTCAGCTTCTATCCCAGTCGCCTTGTCGCGTTTGCAATGCGTGCCGCACTCATCGTGGGCTGCATTCTCTTCATTGCAAACGCTTCGCGATTCGTGTGGACGAGCGGAACCATCGCGGACATCTCGAGCTGGTTCGACCGCAGGCGACTCGACCGGTTGTTCTGGCCGCTCAACTTCGGACTGTCGTTCCCGGCTATCGCGTACGCGGCGTGGCAGGGCAGACGCGCGGCTCCTGATGAACAGCGCCGTGTGAAAATCATGTTGTTCGGGCTGATTCTCGGAAATGTGCCCGAGATCGTGCTGACGCTGGTCGCTGTATTCGTGCCCGAGCTGGCGAGGTATGCAGGGACGCCGGGCGGACGCATTGTGCTCGGCACTGTAGTGAGCCTGCCCGAGCTCACAATTCCGTTCATCGTTGCCTATGCAGTGCTGGTACATCGCGCACTCGACCTCCGCATCATCGTTCGCCGCGTGCTTCAGTACGCGCTCGCGCGCACATCCCTCGCCGCCATCGCGGCTGTACCAATTGTTGCCCTGTTCGCGATTCTGTTTGCGCACCGCGATGAATCGCTTACGCATGTATCCTCCGGCGTCACCGGAATGCTGCTCCTCGCAGCGATCGTCGCGGGCTTCGGCGCGGTTTCACTGCGCCCTCGACTGCTGCTGGCGCTCGACCGCCAGTTCTTCCGCGAACAGTACGATGCGCGCTTGATCCTGGGAGCCCTGGTCGAGAACACGCGCAGCCTGCACGACGAAAACGACATTATGACGGTTGTGCCCATCGAGATCGATAGAGCACTGCACGTCGAGAAGGCATCGCTTTTTCTACTCGATCAACAGTCGGAGCAATTCGTAGTACCGGACCACACCATGCGACCGCTGCCAACGATCTCGCGCATCGTCAACATGCTGAGCGAGCAGAGCGAGGGCATGTTCGACGTCGATTGGACACGTTCGCAGAGCGATGTCGCAGCGGTGCCGGAAGATGAGCAACAGTGGCTCGCCGAAATTCAGGCGCGTCTCCTCGTTGCTGTGCGCGACCATGCAGGTACAGTCATCGGCGCGATCGCGCTCGGAGAAAAACGCAGCGGACTTCCCTTCTCGCACGAGGATCGCAACCTGCTGCGAACGATCGCGGATGCGGTTGGGCTTGCAGTCGAACATCACACGGTTGCTGCACGTGCAACTGTCGCCAGCTACGAGGCGGATACAGCGGCGAGTGAGTGCCGTTCGTGCGGGCTGATCGCGCGTGATACAGAGACTCGTTGTAAGCGCTGTAGCGGTGGGCTCGTCGCCTCGCAGGTGCCACTTCTGCTGGCCGGGAAATTCCGCCCGGTCGAGCGCGTCGGTCGCGGTGGGATGGGAGTGGTCTATCGCGCTGTCGATGTAACCCTCGCGCGTGAGGTCGCTCTCAAGACACTGCCGAAAATGTCCGCTGCGCTCGCGGCACGGATGCGCCGCGAAGCACGTGTCATGGCCGCCGTCTCACATCCGAACCTCGCCGCCATCTACAGCGCGGAGACATGGCGCGGATCTCCCGCGCTCGTCGTCGAGTTCCTGCACGCGGGTACACTGGCAGACAAGCTCGCCCGCGACGGCGCGTTGCCATCGACGTACGCGCTCGGCGTTGCATGCAAGCTCGCAGAAGCACTCGCGTGTCTGCACGAAGCCGGACTCCTGCACCGCGACATCAAGCCGAGCAACATTGGCTTTGCGACGGACGGATCCCCAAAATTGCTCGACTTCGGCCTCGCCCGCGTGTTGGAGGCGGGACGTACAAACACGCGCGTATTTGCAGCTGCAAACGTTGAGTTGGATGATGCTGACAATCCGCGGTTGACTGCGACGGGAGATCTCGTGGGCACCCTGCCGTACCTGCCACCGGAAAGCATGGACGGCACACCACCATCGACTGCCTTCGATTTGTGGGCACTCAGCATGGTGCTCTATGAAGCGATCGCCGGACGGCATCCCCTACTGCCGGCGTCATCGCAGACGCTGCAGCACCGCATCTGGAAGGCAGACATCCCCGACATCAGAGAGTACGCACCCGGCGCGCAGGAGCACGTTGCGAACTTCTTCAGCGACTGCCTGAACGTCAGTCCATCGAGGCGCCCACAGACTGCACGCGATTGGCAGTACAGCGCCGACAGCCTGCGTCAGCTGAGCGCCATCGCGCGCTGAAATACCGCTTCAAACCGACACGCGGGTCCCGGATGCACGAATCCCCGTCGCGGCGAACCGCGACGGGGATTTGCGTCCAGTCTCCAGTAAAGCCTGGAAATTACTCGCCTGTGCAGGTGACCTGTCCAGCGGTGATTGCCGGTGCCTGTGCAGCGGCCTGACCGTAGAAGATACCGCACTTCTGTGAAGCTGCCGTCAACGCGGCGTGCGTTGCATCAGCCGACCAACCCGTTGCCGTCGCAGCGCGGATCGTAACGCCTACACCCTGCGAAGGTGCGAAATCGAGACCTGTGACTGCGTTTGCTGCCGTACCCGCTGCTCCGCCATATGCATAGTTGTT
>JBBQYT010000186.1:0-5473 GCA_038208385.1 Longimicrobiales bacterium
GGTGTTTGCTGAAAAGAAACTTGCCGAAGCGCGTCTTCAGAAAGCTGTCACCGTACCGTCGCGCGAGCGCATACATCCCGAGCGATGTGACGACGTTCGGAATCCACGTGACGAAGAAGACGGTGTATGGGTTCGCACGTCCGGCAGCGGCGAGAAATGCGCCGACGAGGACGAATGCATCTGAAGGTATGGGCGGAAAAACATTCTCGATCGCGGCGCCGGCGCCGATGATGAGATACAGGAGAAGCGGCGGCATGTCGGCAAGCCGCTGAAGCAGATGTTCGATAACAGCCTCCGGAGGAGCTTAGGTCGTGCGATCGGCCATGCTGGCCAGCAGTGCTACCGCCACTACCGCAATACCCTCGCCGCGCCCAATCCAGCCCATGCCCTCGTTGGATTTGCCCTTGATCGAAATATGACGCGGCCCAATGCCGAGCACCTGTGCGAGACGCTCCTGCATTGCGGGCACGTGCGGCGAGAGCTTTGGTTTCTCGCACACCGCCGTCACATCGATGTTGACGATCTGGTAATTCAGCTCTTCGATGCGACGCAACGCTACGGCGAGCAGCACCATCGAGTCCGCATCTTTGTACTGGGGATCGTCGGGCGGAAAGTGTGTGCCGATGTCACCGAGCGCAGCAGCGCCCAGAAGTGCATCGGTGATTGCGTGTGCAATTGCATCTGCATCGGAGTGACCGTCGAGTCCGAGCTCGGAGGGGATCGTGACTCCTCCGAGAATCAGCGGTCGGCCCGCCGCAAAGCGATGCGAGTCGTAGCCGACGCCAATGCGCATTGCGGTGCTGCTTACGTTCCTGCGGGGGCAAGGCGCCACGCGCAGCACGGGCAGCCTTCGTCCGTCGGCTGTGCGAGCGTGTAGTCCTGGTACCTGCGGCGCGGAATGAAGCCGGCGTCTTCGATCAGGCGACGAATCTCCGCCTCGGGCATGATGAAGTCGATGCCTGCCGCACTGACGACGTTCTCTTCGAGCATGAGCGAGCCGAAATCGTTTGCACCACACGTGAGCGCGAGCTGCGCCATCTTCGGTCCCTGCGTCACGTACGAGACCTGCACACTGTCGATGTTGTCGATGACGAGCCGCGCGAGTGCCGTGCCGCGCAAATAGTCCATGCCGGTGCCGAGCTGGATGTCCCATCCTTCCATCTCGGTGTGCGTGGGCTGGAAAGACCACAGGATGAATGCGGTGTAGTGACCTTTGCCGCGCGCGAGCGAACGTGCCTGCGACTCCCGCACCTTCAGCATGTGCTCGAGACGATCCTCCCACGTTTCGCCGACACCGTACATCATCGTGACGGTTGTGTGCAGACCGGCCGCGTGTGCGGCTTCGTGAACCTCGATCCACCGGTTCGAGTCGATTTTTTTCGGGGCGATGAAATCGCGCACGCCATCGACCAGGATCTCCGCGCCGGCGCCCGGAATCGAATCGAGTCCTGCTTCCTTCAACTGGCGCAGCACTTCATCGAGCGGAAGCTTCGAGACCTTTACGATGGTCTCGATCTCCGATGCGCTGAAGCCGTGCACGTGAATCGGATGGTGCTCCTTGATGTAGCGCAGCAGACCGAGATACCAGTCGAGCGGGAGATACGGATTGTGACCGCCCTGCATCAGGATCTGCACACCGCCGACCGCCTTGGCCTGATCGATCTTGTGGCCGATCTCTTCATAACTCAGCGTGTACGCTTCATCATCCTTCGGACGACGATAGAACGCGCAGAACTTGCAATCCGTGATGCAGAGATTCGTGTAGTTGATGTTCCGGTCGACAATGTAGCTGACGATATTGTCCGGATGCTTCTCGAGGCGCAGCGCATTCGCGCGCGATGCAAGCTCCAGGAACGACGTCTCAGTCAGGACGTTCATCCACTCGAGAATCTCTGCGCCGTGCGGACGCTCGAGCGTCGGCATCGGCACGTAGACGGGCTGCGCCGACGGATGCTTGATGCCCTCAGAGCCTTCGGGCGTCGGCAGCGAGCGGCGCGGCGAAACCGTGCTCAGGATGGGCAGCGAGCGCTGCTCTCTCGGGAGCTCTTCGATGACCGCCGGACCACGCACAACTGAAGATTGATCCAAGATAAAGTATTGTCCCGTATCAGTTATCTAATCGCTAATCACTAATCACTAATCGCTGCAGTTTACCAGACCCGCACTTCGTCATAGTGCGCGTTGCGCTCGACGGGACGCTTCCCGGCATCCTTGATCAGGTGGATGATCTCGTGGAAGCGCATGCCTTCGGGTGTGTGCGCGCCCGCCTCGTGATAGATGCGCTCGCGCGCGACAGTGCCCTCGAGATCATCGACACCGAAGTGCAGCGCAATCTGGCTGACCTTCGCGGTGTTCATGATCCAGTGCGTCTTGATGTGATCGAAGTTGTCGAGGAATAACCGACCAATGGCCAGGTTCTTCAGGTCGTCGAAGCCGGTCGTCGCAGTGCCGACGCGGCCGAGCGTTTCTCCGAGCTCGTTGTTGTCGGGATGGTACGCGAGCGGAATGTAGGTGAGGAATCCGCCGGTCTCATCCTGCAGGTCGCGGAGCATGGTGAGGTGCTCGATGCGATCGGCTGATGTCTCGACATGGCCGTACAACATCGTGCAGTTGGTACGGATGTCGAGCGCATGCGCCCGGCGATGCACATCGATCCATTCCGCAGCGCCAAGCTTCCGCTCTGCGATTGTAGCGCGAACTGCAGTCGAGAAGACTTCTGCGCCGCCACCCGGCATCGTATCGAGACCCGCATCTTTCAGGCGGATCAGTACGTCGTCTACCGTTGTCTTTTCGACACGGGCGAGGTGCGCAATCTCGACGGCGGTGAGAGCTTTGATCTCCACACCGGGATGCCGCTCCTTGAGGCCGCGAATCAGGTCTTCGTAATACGAGACCTTCAGCTTCGGGTGCAGCCCGCCGACGATGTGGAACTCGCGCACCGGTGTGTCGCGCGCCATGGAAGCCTCATGAAAGGCTTCCTCGAGCTCCATCGTGTACGCACCGTCTTCCTTTGGAGTCTTTGCGAACGAGCAGAACACGCACGTCTTGCGGAGAATACAGACGTTCGTGGGATTGAGATGCTGGTTTGCGGAAAAGAAGACGCGGTCGCCGTTCTTGCGGCGGTTTACAAAATCGGCCAGGGCGCCGATGCCGAGAATGTCGTTCGAATCGAACAGCGCAACGCCGTCCTCGAATGTCAGTCTTTCACCGGCAAGGACGTTGTCGGCGACCCGGAACAGGCGCGGGTCCGATGGACGAACGCGCAGCTCTTCCTGCACCACCGTGGCCATGCGTGCTACTCTCCGTTCCAGCGTCGCTGCGCGAGACATACGTTGTGACCGCCAAAGCCGAACGAGTTGCTCAGCGTGACGTTCACGGACTGATCGAGCTTCTTGTTGTGTGCGTAGTTCAGATCACACGCAGGGTCGGGCGTCGTGAAGTTGATTGTCGGCGGAATCTGACAGGTTTTCGTCACGAGCGTGCAGATGACAGCTTCGACTGCGCCGGCCGCACCGAGCAAGTGCCCGGTCATCGACTTCGTCGAGCTCATCACCAGCTTGTACGCGTGCTCACCAAATACGGCCTTCACTGCGAGCGTTTCGTTGAGATCGTTCATAGGAGTCGATGTGCCGTGCGCGTTGATGTACTGCACGTCTTCTACCCCAATGTCCGCATCGCGTAGCGCATTCCGCATTGCGATCTGCGCACCTGCACCTTCGGGGGCCGGTGCAGTCAGATGGTATGCATCCGCGCTTTGACCGAAGCCAATGATCTCGCCGAGAATTTCGGCGCCGCGATCGAGCGCGTGCTCGAGCGACTCGAGAATCAGTGTGCCCGCACCTTCGCCGAGAACGAAACCGTCGCGCGTGCCGTCGAACGGACGGCTTGCAGTCTCCGGTGAATCATTGCGCGTCGACAGCGCTTTCATGTTGCCGAAGCCGGCGATCGCCATGCGTGTGACTGTTGCTTCTGCGCCACCCGCGATCATGAGATCGGCCTCACCACGTTCGATGATGCGATACGCTTCACCGATGGCGTGTGCGCTCGACGCGCACGCCGAGACCGTGCAGAAATTGGCGCCGCGCAGGCCGTAACGCATCGAGACGTGACCTGCGGCGATGTCAGGAATGAACATCGGAATGAAGAACGGGCTGATGCGCTTGGGTCCGCGCTGGACCATCGTGAGCGCCTGATCCTCGAAAGTGGCAATACCCCCGATGCCACTGCCGATGATGACTCCGAACCGGTCGCGATTCAGCGTCTCGAGTCGCTCGTCGAGTCCGGAGTGCCGCATCGCTTCCTGGGAGGACGCCACTGCCAGCTGCGCAAAGCGGTCCATGCGCCGCGCTTCTTTTTTCTCGAGGTAGTGCTCGGGATTGAAGCCCTTCACTTCCGCGGCAAAACGGCAGTCGTAATCGTCGTTCGCCTCGAAGTGAGTGATCGTTGCTGCGCC
Organism: Longimicrobiales bacterium; assembly: GCA_038208385.1. Classification (GTDB taxonomy): domain Bacteria; phylum Gemmatimonadota; class Gemmatimonadetes; order Longimicrobiales; family RSA9; genus JBBQYT01. The sequence continues at coordinate 4,454 of JBBQYT010000186.1, forward strand.
GCTCACGCCATTCAGCAACGCGTCCCATGTCTTTGGAACATCATTGCCGACGGGCGTGACCAGGCCGAGACCCGTCACGACAACGCGGTGACCACGGTTGGAGCGCGTGTTCATGTCGAACTTTCCTGCGAGCAGGCGCGGACGCCTACTCGACTCCCTTCTCCTTCAGGTACTTGATTGCATCGCCGACCTTCTGAAGCTGTTCGGCATCTTCATCCGGAATCTCGATTCCGAACTCTTCTTCGAATGCCATCACCAGCTCAACCGTATCGAGCGAATCCGCTCCAAGGTCTTCAACGAACGAGGCCTCGGGTGTCACCTTCTCAGGCTCTACACCCAGCTCGTTGATAATGATCTCTTTTACTTTTGTCTCGATGTTGTCCGCCATGGAAGCCCTCACCGTTGGGGTATCTAAATGACCATTCCGCCGTCGACTACAATAACCTGACCCGTAATGTACGCTGCATCGGGGCCCGCCAGAAACCGAACGACCCGGGCCACATCCGCCGCGGAGCCGAGGCGGCCCAGAGGGATCTGCGACATCAGCGACCCCTTCGCCGCGTCGGCAAGTCCGGCCGTCATCTCGGTCTCGATAAAGCCGGGCGCCACCGCGTTGCACAGAATGTCGCGCGATGCCAGCTCTTTCGCCACCGCCTTCGTCAATCCGACCAGCCCTGCCTTTGATGCTGCGTAATTCGCCTGACCCTTGTTGCCCGTCAGACCCACCACACTCGTGATGTTGATGATCCGTCCGCCGCGCCTGCGCATCATGCCACGCGCTGCCGCGCGAATCGTATTGAACGAGCCCTTCAGATTCGTATCGATCACGCGGTCCCACGCATCATCCGAGATCCGCACAAGCAGATTGTCCTCGGTGATCCCCGCATTGTTCACGAGAATGTCGAGCGGCCCGACATCGGCTTCCGCCGCCTTGATCAATGCATCGACAGCGGCGGGATCCGCTACATCGCATGCAAAACCGTGGTGGCCTTCACCAGGCAGTTCCCTCGCCGCCGCGAC
>JBBQYT010000187.1:0-5471 GCA_038208385.1 Longimicrobiales bacterium
AGTGCGTTCATCTTCGAATGCTGCTTCGAGAACGATTGCGCCGATCGGCGATGTGCGCCCGTTCCCGATCGGCAGAATGACAGCGCCAGCGAATCCGCAGAAGCTTGCGGCGATAATCGACTTCTGTTTCCACGAGCCGCCGGAATAGAAATCGATGTATGCGGGAGATTCGGGATCTCCCGCTGCGCCGATGAACGCGTGGCAGATGCGCTCCGGCACACCAACGCCGGTGCCGCGGAGCTGCGAGTCTGCACGTATGACGGCGATGCCGCGCTCGATTCCGGACTCTTCGAGCGCGCGCTCCAGAACGAGCGCGGACGCTTCGGTTGCGTCACGAGCTTCCGCCAGCTGCTCCAGAAGCTCGGCAAGAACGCCTTCCGTAGACCGCGACATCAGGTTGGACAACGTCAGCTCAGCTCTTCGAGTCTCCGCTTCAGCTCCACGTTCTCCGCCATCACGCGCTCGAGGTCACTGGTCTGACCGGACGAGAGCGGACGCGACGCGAAGCCCGTGATGCCAATCGCTTCTGCGTACTTCAAGTACGTCTCTACCGACGCGACGACGATACGCGCTTCAACGCTGACCAGGTCGATACCAACGAGCGAAACTCGAACGTACGCGTCAATTACGATTCCCTTATCGAGTACGCGGTCCAATACGTCGATTAGACTGGTACCCGCTGGTGATCTTTCGACGGCCATGATGTCTCTCCAATCGGGGAAGTGAGACTTAAGTCGACTGCTTCCTGCTCGGCTCCAGCGCAATCAGGCGCTGCTCGAGTCGATCCAGCTTGTCACTGATCTCACGCATCTGCGGCGCTTCGACAGGGGGAGCCGCAAAGTACGGGTCGGTACGCCACCAGTTCATCCCGATCTCTTCGGCCTTGTCGATCGAGCACACGAGCAGACGGATCTGGATGGTGAGCAATTCCACATCCGCGAGACGGACTCGAATGTCGCCGGCAATAACCAATCCCTTATCGAGGATGCGGTCGAGAATGTCGACCAACCCCTGCGAGCGGTTAGGCCCTAGTTCATATCGCTCAGCCAAAGGTTCGCTCTTGCTAGAGAAGCCTTCCGAGCGGTCCCAGATCGATGTTCAGATCGTCGCCGCGCAAGCCGAACACATCTTTCACTTCCGATACCCTTTCCTGCAACCGCATCAACGCCAATCCCAGCTTTTCGACCTCCTCATCCGACAATCCACCGCCCTCCATTCGCCGGACCGCCTGGTGCTCGAGCACCTGCCGAATGAACTCGACGAGCGTCAAAACCAGCTTTGCGACGCCCGCGTCAATGTCCTCAGGCGAGGCATCGAGCCGGGCGGGCAGCAATGGTGCAATCTCGCGCAGCCGCGCCGCAAGCAGGTCGTGTTCCGAGGCAGGAGTTTCAGTACCTGACGTCGCCGGCGAAGCCGGCTTTTCTTCACTCACGTTGTAAAGCTGTACGGCGGCCAGGGCCCGCTCAGATGGAAACGCGTGTCGGCATGACGCGAGCTCACGGTCTGCAGGGCGGCCTTGTAAGCTGTGAAATCCGGCCGTCGGACCAGGTGCGCTATGCTCACCAGACCCGCATCAGGATCGAGCGGCTCGCTACGCTCTTGGACCATGTGCGTGCCCACCGCCGACCGCAACTCCGCCGCGATCTCCTCGCCCCGCCGCGCATGGGCGCGCTTCTCGTTCGCACGGGTCACGAGCTGGCCCATGTATTCGCGCCCGCTCGATCCCGTTTCGAGGTGCCCGCCAGCTGACTGCGCCGCCATCTCGAGCGGGATGACACGGACGCCAAACTCGAGCGCGCCTTGTACCAGCCCGAGTGCTTTCTGGTGTTCGGCGCGGCTTGCGAGCAGACGGGTACGCAGCACGTTTTCCGATTCGAGCCATTGCCCGAAGCGCACGGGCAACGTGGTCACATCATCGGTTATGGACGCTTCGACGACTGCGTGGTGTGCGCGCACGGCATCGATGTGGACGTCGGGCGCCCGGTCGGCAGTTGTGACCCACGCCGTGAGTCCATCGACGTCGATGGCGCGCACGCGCGCACGACCCACGCCTTCGAGCATGTTTTGTGGCGCGAAGCCCGCGGGTGCGATGCAGTACAACAGCACGCCGCTCACGAGCCCTCGCCCTTCATGAGGTTTCGCTGGCGCGCGGTCTCGATCGATGTGAGGCACAGCTCGAGGCCGAGGTAAACGAGGTCGATGCCCGCGACGCTGATCAGGATGTCGCCTGAAACAATGACACCGCGGTCGAGCACGCGATTGACGAGCTCGATGAGCGTGACATCGCTCGTGCCGACCTGAAGGATGTCGTCGCTCATGGCGCGCTGTCGACGAAGCGGTACGGCGCCCACGGCCCGGAGTAAATCACTTCGATGCCGAGTGTGCGGAGCTCTTCGGCTTTCGCGCGCACCATGTCGCGCAGCGATTCCTCGTTGTCACTCGCGACGAGCAGTGCTGCATTTGTGACTACGGGCAGCTCGCCGGCAACAGCGGCGAGCGGTGCGAGTTTTACATCGCGTGCGTGTGGTCGCACGAGCTCGATCAATTCATTCGCTGCGCGCGCTGCTGCACGCGTGACTTCAGTCTTCAAAGCGTCAGCGCGTTTTTTCTGCAACAGGAAACGCCGGCCCGGTGCCGCAGCTTCGATCTCGGTGTCGATCTTTGCAATTTCAGGCGATAGCTGCGCCGCGTGTGCTTCTACTTCCGCGGGGCGATAGGCAACCTTGAGATCCCACTCGCGCAGTCCTGCAAAGCGCGCGAGCCTGCTGATGATTGCATCCGCGCGATTCGCGACTTCATCGCGCAGCGCATTCTCTGTGGAGTAAAGCGTGAAGAGCGGTACGGGGACGATTTGTGCGTGGTCGACAAACCATGCGACGACGCGCTCATGCGCGACGCCCTGTGCGGCTACCCAAGGCAGATCCTTCAGACGGTCTTCGATCACCGCGGGGTCGTATGCATCAGCGGGAACGCGCGCGAGTGCAGCGGCGAACGGCCCGCACGCGAGCAGCTCGACCGTCGCGTCGGCGGTGCCGCTCAACCCGTGCGGCGGCAGAGCGGTCGCCGCCGGAACGAAGCCGTACAGGTAGATGGCGTGGCTCAATCGAGCAGCTTCCATTCGCGCACAAAGCGCTGAAGCACCGAGGTACCCATCAGTGGATCGGGGAAATCCGGTGCGAAAATACAGGCGGGAGGAACGGACAGCTCTCCCGCCACGGCAGCGGGGAGCAGATGGTCTCCGCGCAGCGGCGAGCCGGCGTCGGCTCGGTTCAAAAGGAGTGCTGGTGTCGGTACGCTGGCCCTCTGAAGCGCGCCCACGAGCCGCTCGGTCTCGGCAGTCACCACCGGTTGACCCAGCGTTACTACGATCGCCGCTGTGCGGGCGGGATCGAGCAGCCGTGCGCGCAAATCCTTCAGGCGCCTGGCGAATGCTAGCATACCCCCAGCGGCAGCGTCAAGCGCCGCAACCGCGTGATACTTCACGAGGATACGCATGATCGCATGAGTCCACTTCAGGGCTTCTTCCGGCATTTCCAGCAGCCTCAGAAAATGCCCAGTCGGCGCGGAATCGATGATCAGCGTATCACCGGACCGGGTTTCATCGACGATCTCGAGCAGTGCCATGATTTCATCGAGGCCTGGCGGCGCAATCGACCACAACGAATCGAGAACGCGCCGGTCCAGCTCGAGCGAAGCATCGATGCCGATGCCTTCGAACACCCTGGTGACATCGTTTCGATACTCGGCGCTCATTGCAGCGAAGATCGCAGTCGCATCGAGCTGGCGCGCGCGCAATTGATTGTCGATCTGCACGCCATCGCCTGTAACATTGCGGCCAAATACATCGCCAAGCGATCCTGCCGGGTCTATGCTGAACAGCGAGACCGTGCGGCTTTCGGCGAGCGCAACCGCGCACGCAGCCCCGCACGTCGACTTTCCTACACCGCCCTTTCCGACGAAAAGCAGCAGCTCGGGCAGGCTTTGCAGGAATGACACTGCTGGCGGTAGCGCGGAACGCACATCGCCTGCGGCGGTTTTATGCACCTGAGAGCTGCCCCACGCACGCAATGCATCACAACCGCGTAAATCCGACCGCGCCGGAATTGCGATCGTATTGCGTTCCGCACTCGATTCGCCCGTGAGCACGCGCACGGCAACGCGCAAACTGCGCTTCTGCAATTCGCCGGCTAACCGCTGGGTCTCCCGCTCGACAACCTCACCTTTTCGCGTGACAACCACGAAGTCTGCAGCGCGAAGCACATCGCTTTCAAATTTCGCTACGCGACGTTCCAGGTCATCGATCAGGTCTTCCGCCGGCATGCGGACCTTCCGGCGCATCAATGTCGATGCGACGACGCCCGCCTTGTTTGCCATTGCTCGCAGCATGCCCGTCCACCCGTCAATGAGTGCGCCGGCATCGAGCAGCCGCAGCGTGTGTCCCGTCGGTGCGGTATCGACAACAATGCGCTGCGCATCACCCGTTGCGAGATCGGCGAGGCGGAGTGCGCCCATGACTTCATCGACGCCGGGAAGTGACAGTGCGAGCAGCGAGTCTGCATCTGCAGTGTCGAGATACGTGCCTTTTTCGACGAGGTCGAGCAGCGCTGCACGCGCTCGTTCGAGCCACGCTTCCGCAGCCGCGCGTGCGTCCAGCTCTTCGATGATGAGCAATCGGGTGCAGCGGCTTGAAGTCGGCTGCGAGAGTGGCATTTGTTCGAAGAGATCGCCCAGCGAGTGGGCGGGATCGGTCGAGATCAGATGTGTCGAGAGGCCTGCATCTGCAAACGCGAGCGCAATGGCGCCCGACGTCGTCGTCTTACCAACGCCGCCTTTGCCGACAACAAAAACGAACCGCGCATGCAATCGCTCGAGCAGCGCGGGAATCATTTCACATCGATGTCAGAATCGAAATTGAAGTTGATCTCGACTCCCGTCGGCTTCGCGACCTGCGGCTCACGCTCCTCTTCCGGTTCCCGTTGTCCAGAACCGGCCATGCGCACGGGCCCGCCCGAAACGCCCATACCGAATCGCTCTTTCCACTCGCGAATGTCCCGCAGCCGCATCATGAGCGCAGTTTCGCGCCGAACGTATTCGTCATCATCGATGTCACCGAGCTCGAGAAGAAGCTGCAGCTCGAGCAAGTCGGACTTCACCGATGTGTCATCCGTCAGCTCTTCCTGTACCACGCCAATGACTTTCCCCATTGAGAAATCAATGAGAAATTTCGGGCCGGTAACCGGCCAGAACAGGAGGTGCTTCAGGAAGCCCATTCTTCAGCGATTACTCTTTCCTCGGCGATTACGCTTGGCAAAGTTTTATTCACCGCGGAAGACGCGGATGACGCGGAAGGAAATCAGAAGAAAGAAAATAAGATACAAATCTGTTCATCTGCGTTTTCCACGTCTTCCGCGGTGAAAAATTCTTAAGTGTCCGCCCGCTCGAGACGAAGCTTGATGTTGACGAAGTTATAA
>JBBQYT010000188.1:0-5444 GCA_038208385.1 Longimicrobiales bacterium
AACTGCTGCCATACGGATTGAGTGGATGCGATAGTGTGATCGGCTGCTCGACAGGGTGCAGACCGTAACAGAGCGCAGTCTGGAAATAGATGAGCCGCTTGACGCCGTGACGCGCGCTTGCCTGCGCGATAACCGCGCTGCCGAGTGCGTTGGTGCGCGTGTCCTCGATCCAGTTTTCCGGATCCTTGTAGGATGCCGCCGCGTGCACGACCGTGTCCGGCTTGAATGCGGCAAATTGCTTTTCGACGAGATCCGCATCGGCGATGGTACCCTCGACGACCGTGAGGCGATCGTGTTCGACAAGGTTGTCGCGACGGCCGGTCTCGTAGTTGTCGATGACGAGAACATCATCGCCTGCACTCAGCCGACGCTCGGCGAGGTGTGATCCGATGAAGCCTGCACCGCCCGTGATCAAAATCTTCACTTTGAATGATCTCCCTTTTTACAGTTCGGTTATCGCCGGCACCGCCGGCTCGTTCGGCAGCGCTGCGGTTTTCAGCAGATTGCGAAATGCGCTTGCCTGGTCGTGGAATTCAGTCTGCCACAGCTCGAGTGACAGCATGGCCCACATGTTCCTGCCAAATCTCGAGCTTTCCTCCGTCTTGCGCAGCACTGCAGAATTGTCGATCAGCTCGCGCCCGCGCGCAGCGTCCGTGGAAAACAGGTCGAAGACGAACTCGCGTGCATCGCCTTTGATCCATTCGTTGAGCGGTGTCGGGAAGCCCATCTTGTCGGTGCGTTCCGCGACGACCTTCGGTACGACGTTCCGGAAGGCGCGCTTGAAGACGTGCTTCATTTCGCCTTCCTTGAACTTCACGTCGGCAGGAATTGTGGCCGCGAATTCGACGACCGCATGGTCGAGCAGCGGCACGCGTGACTCGAGACCATGCGCCATACTCACGCGATCTTCGACCTGCAGCAACGCTGGCAACAGCGTCTTGAAATCGAAGTGCGTCATCTGGTCGAAGTAGGATTCCTTGCCGACATTGCTCCCGTGAAACTGGTCCTGAAATGTGTCGAACGGCGAATAGTCGCCAAGGAGGTCCCACCGGATTTCCTCCCCTAGGTGCGGCGCACGGTTGATCAGCCGGAAGTACCTCTTGTCCATCGGCTCGAACAATCCATCGCGCCAGAATTCCTGCAGTAACGGCCTGTAATTCTTCAGCGCCACGAGGTTCGGGATGATCGACTGGTACGTAACGACGAAGTTGCCATTGTTCATTGTTCCTTCGATCGCCGATTTGATGCACTGCTCGAAGTATGCGATCAGGTAGCGCGTGTATCCACCGAACACTTCGTCGCCACCCTGTCCTCCCAGAACCACCTTGCGATGTTTCGCCGCTAGCTCCGACACCATGTACTGCGGGAACGAGCCAGGCCCGGCGACAGGGTAATCGAGGTGGTAGATGACGTTGCGGATGTTCGCAATGAAATCGGCTGATGTGATCTCCAGCTCGTGAATGGGAAACTGCGAATGTTCGGCGACTGCGCGCGCATAGTGCGACTCGTCGTATTCAGGACCTTCACCGAACTTTCCGGTGAAGCCCATCATGCCGTCCGCGTACTTCGCGGCCAGAGATGCGACGACGCCTGAATCCATGCCACCACTGACATAGGCCCCGATGGGTACGTCGCTGCGGAGGTGCAGCGTCACGGAATCCTGCACCAGCTCAGCAAGGCGTTCCTCGAAGTAGCCGGCCGTGTGATCGAAGTCGATGTTGTAGTAGACCTCCCAATAGCGGCGAATATCCAGGGTGCCGTTACGGATGGTCAAAAAATGCCCGGGTGGGAGCTCCCGCACGCCGCTGAAGAGCGTCTTTCCGCCCATGCAGAATTGAAATGCGAGATAATCCTTGAGCGCCTCGAGGTCGGTGCTGACATCCGAAAGAAACGGCAAGAGCGCTTTTACTTCTGATGCGAAGACGAACGTCTCGCCCACTTCCGAAAAGTACAGCGGCTTGATGCCGAACCGGTCGCGCGCGCAGAATAGCCGCTGCTCGCGCTCATCCCAGATCGCGAATGCGAACATGCCGCGCAGGTGGGTGACACAATCGGTACCCCATTTGCGATAGGCCGCAAGAATGACTTCGGTATCGGACGTCGTCCGAAACGATTGGCGGCCGAGCTCGTTGCGCAGCTCGATGTAGTTGTAAATCTCGCCGTTGTACGTGATGGTGTTCCCGGCATCATCGTGCATCGGCTGTGCGCCCGTCACGATGTCGATGATGCTCAGACGTCGGTGGGCAAATGCAACATTGCCCGCCGTCGCGATCCACGAGCCTTCGCCATCCGGTCCGCGATGCGCCAGAAGCCGGTTCATGACCTCGACCGATCGCTGCGCCATTGGCAGCGGACGACCGCCCTTGCCAAGCACTCCGCCTATTCCGCACATGTATACACCTCAACCCCCCAGTTCTTGGAGCAGAATCGCCGAGATGCGACCGGCCGTGTGGCCGTCACCATAAAGCTCGGGTCTATCGACCGGCGGCGATTTGAAATGCTCGAGCGCTCTTCCGATCCGGTCCGGATCTGCGCCCGCCAGCCGGTTCCATCCCGATTCGACCGTCTCCACCCACTCGGTCTCTTCCCTCAGCGTGACGCAGGGCACACCGAGGTAGTACGCCTCTTTCTGCAACCCGCCTGAATCAGTCAGCACGCACGCACTGCTTCGCACGAGCTGAAGCATGTCGAAATAGCCGAGCGGCTCGACCACCCGGACGTTCGCGGGTAGATCCACCTCGAATGCATCCAGCACTTTGCGCGTGCGTGGATGTGCGGGCAGCACCACGGGTGCGCTCAGCTGGCTTAACGCCGAAAAAATGCGGCGCAGCGTATCGGGACCGTCCGTATTTTCGGCCCTGTGAACGGTGCACACGTAATACGCGCCCGGGGCGAGGCCCGCCGAGGCCGGCAGGGAGCTGATGGAAGAAGCATGCTCGGAATGCTGAAGAACCGCGTCGTACATGATGTCGCCGACATCGTGGATGCCGTCCACAATGCCTTCCGCGTTCAGGAGTCGCCGCGAGGATGACGACGGCACGAACAGCCAGCGTGACAACCGGTCCGCTACCACCCGGTTGATTTCCTCGGGCATGCGCCGGTTGAAGCTACGGAGGCCTGCCTCGACGTGAGCGACCGGTATGTTCAGTTTCGCTGCCGCGAGCGCCGCTGCAAGAGTCGAATTCGTATCGCCGAAGACGATCACGGCGTCGGGCGCCTCCTGCTGCATCACGTCCTCGAGCGCCCGCAAAAGGTTTCCCGTCTGCGCTCCGTGAGACGCACTGCCGACGCCGAGATGATAATCCGGAGCCTGCATTCCCAGCTCATCGAAGAACACGTCGGACATTCCGTAGTCGTAGTGCTGGCCCGTATGAACAAGCACCTCTGTAAAGGAGTGCCGCAACGCCACGCTCAGCGGCGCGGCTTTCACGAATTGTGGACGCGCACCGACAACCGAAATAACCCTCGGTCTCACGAGGCCTTGAGACGGGCGCCCAGGAACCTCTGCTTGAGCGGCGCAACTACCACTCGCTGGACGACCATGAGTGTACGGTCACCAGCTTCCCTCATGCGCATCCACCGGTGCACGAGCTTCGCGATGAGCTCGTCGGGAATCGTCGACTCTCTACGCGAAGCATACACACCGCTATGGGTCAGGACGAAGTCGACAAATGCGCGATACGTGTATTCGCCGGAGACCACGACTTTCCGATACGCGCTCTCCACAATCCTCTCCCTGTCCTCATCCGCGCGGATCAGGGCGCACACTTCATCGAGGTTCGAAAAATCACTCTTTACCGGAATGTAATCTTCATTCGATCGCAGTATTCCGTTGTAGTGACCTTCCGTCAAAACCTGACAGGTCCCCAGTGCACAGGCCTCCAGATGGCGCGGCGATATCATGAAACCGTGGAAGCTGTTGTCGACTCCAGGAAAACACGCTTTCTCGACTTCCTCGAACGCTGCGCCCGGGTGCTCTTCGAGAAAGACCTCCGTGCGTTCCTTGACACTTCCGTCGAAGTCCAGAATGCTCGTGCCGCCTTCGACTCCAAGCATGTACTTGCAACGGCTCAGAAACCGATACCACTCGTCGCCGAACAGCGTATCCGCGGCGCTCGTGGAAATATCCGCGTGCATGCCGTGACGTCGTGAAGCATCGAGAAATCTGTCGGCAATTGCCTGCTTCAGCATCCCGTGCCGCCCGAACCACATTGGAGGTGGCCCCGTCGTACGGTAGCCGACATCGATCGGTCGATCCCGATTCCGCCGAAAAGCCTCGAGCTTGCGAAGACGTAGCTCGTCCAGATAGCCGGTCAGCACAGTGAAGATGCGCACGCGAGAGCGGTCGAGTGCGCCGTAAATCGTGTCCCACTCCGCTTCCGGCTGAACCGAGAATACAGCGTCGATGGCAAACTCGCGCATGAAGTCATTCACGACGTCGACGTTGATGTACTCGTCCTGCGGAAGCGCAATCTTGATCCCGCGCAGCTCCTTCAGACGTCCGGCGCGAATGGCCGTGCGTTGAAATGCGGCAGCGTCGTAGCGTGTGCTGAAGAACGTCGTCTGAAAAATGATGAGATCAAATTTCATCCGCATGATGTACCACGGCACTGCGCCGAGCCTGAGATTCAATTGATAGACCCGCGCACCGGAATAGCGGCGAAAGGCGAGGAGCCCGTCCAGGATGGTCGACCGCGTGGGGAAGGCCGAGTAGACCACGAGGATCCTCTTTTTGCGGATATCTTCCGACGATGCCTTTGCCGGCTTCAAGTCAGACTCGTGATGACGGGAAATGTGGACTCAATCGCGCGCTCGAGCGTGCCTGTGGGACTGGTATCGTATCCGAGCCTGCGCACCGCATCCGGAACGACATACATCCTGGTGTCGCCGTCGCGCCGGAATGCAGGCTCGAACGGCGGGAAGTAAAAAGCCCGTGCGCGCAATGCTGCCTCGCGAGGCTCACAGTCCGTTATATCCCGGAGGGCATCGACGGAATTGCGCGGAAAGAAGGCACCCCGCCCGGCAGGACGTCGTCTCGGCAGTCCATCCGGCGCCCGCAGCTGCTTGACTACTTCCTCGAAAAGGCGAAGCCCGGCGTGGTGACATTTGGCGTACAGCGAAATCGCAGTCTCATCCGGATCGATCGCAAATACGACTTCCCCGGCAATGTCTCCCGCGTCGACTCTCTCCGCCATCCAGTGCGCCGTACACGTAAAGACCTGGTCACCATTCAGGATTGCGTGATTGACTGCATTGTAGCCCTTGTACTCGGGCAGCTTCGCGTTGTGAAAATTCAGGGCTTGATACTCAATACTCGCGAGGACTTCGGACGACAGCACCCACGCGTGTTGGACGGAGACGATGGTATCGACGCCGTTCTTTTCGATGGCGTCGAGAATCTCAGCTTCGTTCCGCCGGGAGTTGTCAATGAAAAGACGAGTGCC
>JBBQYT010000189.1:0-5428 GCA_038208385.1 Longimicrobiales bacterium
CGTGCCCCCTCGGAGTGATCCGGATGTCCGTGCGTAACGAGAACGGCGGTCACGACACTATCACCTACAGTATTTACGATTGCATCGAGGTGTGATGCATGGGCAGGACCAGGATCGATGATTGCGACGCGCGCATCACCGACCAGGTACGTCTGCGTCCCCGCCATTGTGAGCGGGGACGCGTTGTCTGCGAGGATGGACCGCAGGTGGGGCGGCAAAGGTGCGCGCGCCGGCCCCATCATTAGTGTGAGCTAACGCCTCTCGGCGACGAAGACTTCGGCGAGCTTGTCCGCAACCAGCTGGACATTTTCCTCGTCGGTCTTCCCGAATGCGCGTTCTTCGTGGCTGTCGATGTCGAGCTGACCGAAGATGTCATCGCCGGCGCGAATCAGTACGACGAGCTCCGACTGCACGTGCGGGCTGCAGGCGAGGTAGTTTTCGACCTTGCTGACATCACCGACGTTCTGGTTCTTGCCTTCGGCGACAGCCGTCCCACAAATGCCCGTACCAACCGGGATCTGCGCGTGGTCCGTGCCCTCACCCATGTAGTTGTGAAGCCAGAGCATCTTCTCTTCCGGATTCAACAAGTACACACCAACCCAGTGGTACTTTACGTCGGACACTTTGATCTGCTTTACGGACTCGCGCAGAATCGCATCCGACAAATAGCCTTCGTCACGCATTTCCTGAATTCGCTTCACCAGCTTGCCCGGCTCGAACATGTCTCCGCCTTGCCTCAGATCGTTGGTTTAATCACATGCGCCGGCGTATTCCACGCCAGCAGCCACTGCCAAAGCCCGCGCCGCACCAGCGGGTCGGACTCATCGTACAATTTGTCGAGCGATGTGCTTACGGCCGCATCGCGATACAACCAGATGTGATACTGCGGCACTGCCACCTGCCGTCCACCCATCCAGCGCGCAACATTTTCTACACGCTGCACGCGCACTGAAACGCCTGCGTGGGCTGCCTGCTTCTCCGCCATCTCAATGTAGCGCACCCAATCCGAATCGGTGGGTGAGACCAGACGCCAATCGAGCTCGCCGTACACCAGTTCACGGCCAGGATCTTCTTCAACGGGCGAAAAAATCACGTCGAGGCGCGGCAGCAGTACCGCACGACGCGCTCCCGCGGCAATGCACTCGCACCAGACTGCGGTGCGGCCGAGGTAGAGATCCCAGCTGATCTGAATTGGGACTGTCAAATCGTGTTCCGTTTATTCAACCAGGAAATCTACCCTCGGCGCGTCCGCCGATGGGCGGATGGGCGGATGGGCGGCAACTACAACTGCTACTAACTACAACTACTACAATTTGCCGTCTATTAATACGGCTCGCACTGGCGAGCTGTCTGCATCTGTGAGCTTCAGTGGCAGCGCAATCAGTGTGTATTTGCCGGCGCTCACTTCGGACAACATCAGGTTTTCCAGAATTGCTACGCCGCCGGCGACTAGAATGCGGTGTGCGTCGAGCGATTTTGATTCTGCGGGATCGACGCTCGGTGCGTCGGTGCCGACGAGGCGGATCCCTTTTTTTACGAGCAGCTCTGCAAGCTCGGGCGTGATTGCGGCGAAATCATTTGGAAACTCGCCGACGTTTACGCTGGCGCGCGTGCGAAACAGAATTCGCTGTGCTTTGCGCAGCTTTACATCGCTTACAGTATCGGGCGTCAGTGCTGCACTGCCGACTGCATCGACCACGACTGCTTTGCCGAGGTATGCGTCGAGCGGCAGTCCTGCCGCTCTCAGTCCTTCATCCAGAACATGAAACGGACCGTCGGCGTGCGTGCCCGTGTGCATGCTGAGGTACGCAGCGGCGACGTTGACGCTGTCGCCGCGGTCCCGTCGCATCGTCCAGTCGAGCGCAAAGGGATGGTCGCCGGGCCAGACCGCTGTGGACCCGGCTACGCTCTGACTGATGTCGATGACTTTCACGAGACAGTCAAGTTAAACCGGATGGCGCTCCCAGACAAATCCGGTGAAAGGTGCCAAACGTGAGACGTTAGATAGGTTGCCAGACACCCGGGGCGACTTCTTCCTCACGGATCCACATTCTTCTTCCGTTCGGGCCCACGGGTCCTCTGATTTCGCGGCGGGGACGGCTCAAATCCGGGACCAGCGCGCGCGAGGCGTCGATCCTGTTCAGATCTACGGCTTCAGCGCGGACTGGTGGCACCAGACCATTCGCTGTCGCCCGGTGTCCGGCCCGGCCCGCCGTGGAGTAGGCGCAAAACCAGCGCAGGTTGCCGCCGGCATAGCGGTTTTGGTGCGCCAGGCTCCCAAAGTTCGTGGTGTGGGCGATGTTTTCCTGCCAGACATCGATTATGACGCCCGTCCATTTCCATTGACTGTGGCCCGCGTTGAGGCCCGCCTCGCTGACTCCGTCTGCATTCGATCTCCCGACCAACACGAGGTGATGGTCAAAGGCAATGGAACCGATATGCTCGATCGTGTAGTCATCGAACCGGGCGTCCCTCACGAGCGTGTAAATCACGGCAGCGGCGCAGCTGAAACAGCGGCCATAACAGTGCGTGTCAGCCTGGGGCGTGATGACTCGAATTCCAAGGTCCAGCCAGTAGTCAGGGTTGTTCTGGACGTGGGCGCCACCCGTGGCCTGAACTGCCAGATTCCGGTCACCCTCGGAGAACATGTTTGCGGCCGTGAAATGGTATTGTCCAGGCACTCCCGTAGGCTCGTCGGTGATGACGATGGGGGACCATTCTGCGTTATGGGATGCAATCGCTGCCCTCAGGTCACGTAGCGGCGTCCACATGTGGACATTGTGGCGGAGGGTCAGCATACGGAACCAGCCGGCCTCGTACGCTACTGAAATTCCGAGTGCCTGCGCTCGCCTCTCGATCTGATACGCCAATTGGCCTACCAGACTGCCTCTCTTACCGAACTCCTTGGGATGTGCGACGACCCACTCGCGAAGACGCACATACAGTGTCTGCAGCATGCCGCCGTTCGCGGGATTGTTCTGTACGGCGAGAAGCGCCGCCTCGAGCGTGTCGAGGCTCGCGCTTTTGTAATGCGGACTCCATGAGCGCGTGACCGAAGTCGCGAATTGGGTATTCCCGTTGTCGAGCAAAGGCATGTGGTGTTTTCCTAGCGCGGCACGAAGTCACTATCCGCAGTGAGGCTTCTGCAGTATGCTGCGATCAATTTTGCAGTCTGCTCCACATCCTTCAAGCTTACAATTTCATTCGGCGAATGCATGTAGCGATTCGGCACCGAGATTACGCCGGTGGCGACACCGGTGCGTGACAGGTAGATCGAGTCTGCGTCGGTCGATGTCATGCGTGGCGAAGCCGACAACGTGTACGGAATCTTCTCGCGTTCCGCGACTTCGATCAGCTGATTGACGATCACTTCACTTGCGGCCGAGCCGCGCGTCAACACGGGTCCACTTCCGAGCTTCCGCTCGCCGACTTCCTTCTTCTCGATCTGCGGCGCATCCGTCGCAAACGTGACGTCCACGACGATCGCGACGTGCGGATCCAGGCGATACGCACTCGAGCGCGCGCCACCGCCCGAATAGCCGATTTCTTCCTGCGATGTCGCGACGGCGGTAACGCACGCCTTCGAGGGTTTTTCCCCCAGCAGGCGCAGGGCCTCGAGCACGACGAACGCACCAATTCGATTGTCGATCGAACGGCTCGCGATCAGGTCATCGCCCAGCTCGACGAGCTGGGCATCAACAACACCCGGATCACCGACGCGAACGCCGCGCTTGACCGCGTCCTCGCGATCCTTTGCGCCGATGTCGATCCACAGGTCGCGGATCTTCGAGACCTTGTCGCGCTCATCGGCCTTCATCAGATGGATCGGCTTCTTGCCGACTACACCCATGATCGTCGCGGCGCGCGTCATCAAACGGATGCGCTGGCCAACCAGCACCTGCGAGTCCCAGCCCCCAATGCCATCGAAATACACGAATCCTTCTTCATCGATGTGCGTGACCATCAGGCCGATCTCATCGATGTGACCGGCAAGCATCACGCGCGGATTGCCTTCGGCATTCACCGTCGCCCAGGAGTTGCCGCTGACGTCGACGTCGACGACGTCCGCAATCTTCGAAGCTTCCTCGCGCCACACTCGCGCAGCCGGCGCCTCGAACCCGCTCGGTGCGGGCGTATCCAGCAGGCGTTTCAGAAATAGAATCGAATCGGAATTCACAAACCAGCGCCTTTCCACAAAAGGGGGTTTGAAGAGGGCCGTAAGGTATGGGACAAGCCGCGGCGTCGGAAGGGGACGTTGTCGAGCATGATCACCACAGCGTTCCATACTTCCCGGAACTGCCCGCCAGCGGTAGTTTTAGCCATGGAGCAGACCTACTTCCGGCGCGGCTTTGGACTCAAGAAGGAAATCGAGCCCATTCTCTCGGCCGAGTACCACTCGGGACTCGTCGAAGAGATCAAAGCCAAAGGCTACACCGCCCAGATCGGCGACCTCACCATCCGCCTCGCCGAAAACTTCGGATTCTGCTACGGCGTCGACCGTGCGGTCGACTACGCCTACCAGACCAGCCACAAGTTCAACGGCCGTCGCATCTTCCTGGTCGGCGAGATCATCCACAACCCGCACGTCAACCAGCGCCTCCAGGAGCTGGGCATCACGTTCCTCTATCCGGCGACGAGCGGCGAGTTCGATTTTTCCAGCCTGACCCCCGAAGACGTGGTGATCCTGCCCGCCTTCGGCGTTACGCTAGGCGACTTCGAGCGCCTCAAGCACATCGGCTGCGTCCTCGTCGATACGACGTGTGGCTCCGTGTTGAACGTGTGGAAGCGCGTTGAATCGTACGCGAAGGAGGGTTTTACCGCGCTGATCCACGGTAAGTATTTCCACGAGGAAACACGCGCCACCGCTTCCCAGGTCCATACACACCCGGGCGGCAAATATGTCGTTGTGAGGGACATGGACGAAGTGCGCATCGTCTGCAATTACATCGAGCAGAATACAGACGCATTGAGCCGCGAAGCGTTCGAAGCGCATTTCCGTGAAAAGGCCTCTGACGGCTTTGATGCCGACAAGGACCTGGCCCGCATCGGCGTCGCGAACCAGACAACAATGCTGGCCTCGGAATCATTGGCCATAGCAGAAGAAGTCAGGCAGAGCATCGTGCGGCGCCACGGCGACGTCGCCTCCAAGGATATGTTCAGGTCCTTTGACACGATCTGCTCGGCCACGCAGGAACGGCAGGACGCAATCCTCAAGATGATGAGCGACCCGCCCGAGATTATGGTCGTGATCGGCGGCTACAATTCGTCGAATACAAACCATCTGGCCCACCTGTGCCGCGAGTACGCAACCACGTTCCACATCGCCGATGCCACGTGCATTGACGCCGAAGCCGGCACCATCCGCCACAAACCCGAGCTATCCGCAGACGCCCCCGAGGTCCTTACCCGGGATTGGCTTCCTACCGGT
>JBBQYT010000190.1:0-5427 GCA_038208385.1 Longimicrobiales bacterium
CCTCCCGCCACGCTTCCACCCATCACCAACATACAGTTGGCATGACCATGATCCGTTCCGCCCGAGCCATTCTCGGCCACTGTACGACCAAATTCCGACATCGTGATGAGTACTACATCCTGCATACGTTCGCCAAGGTCATCGTGTAGCGCGCGTATGCCCTGCGCCAGCTCGCCCAGGCGACGGGCCAGCT
Source organism: Longimicrobiales bacterium (assembly GCA_038208385.1). Taxonomy (GTDB): domain Bacteria; phylum Gemmatimonadota; class Gemmatimonadetes; order Longimicrobiales; family RSA9; genus JBBQYT01. The sequence continues at coordinate 194 of JBBQYT010000190.1, forward strand.
GGCCCTCTGATCCGCCCTGCGCGAAGTGGGTGTCCCAACCACCAATGTCCGCAAAGGCGATCTCGACGCCGACGTCCGCCTTGATGAGCTGGGCGATCTGGCGGAGCGACCGGCCGAAATCGCCGGCGGGGTAAGTGACGCCATCGCGGGCCTGATACTTCGAGGGGTCCGCTGCCTTGAGGATCTTGATGGCCTCGAAGGCGTCGCCGGCGGCTCCGCTGACGACATCATTCTGTTCGGTGCGGTAGAGCCTCGAGAACGTGCTTTCGAGGGCGGCATTGCCGCCGCCGCCGACACCGAAGCGCGCGAGGTCGGCAATGGCGAGCGCTGGATTCTGACCGCGCAGCGAGAGTGGAAGCTCTGCGCCGAAGGCGACGCCGCGGAGTGCCTCCGCGCCGTTCGGGGCACGGGCGGCCAATGTGGCCTGGCCGACGGCGTGATCGGCTGCGTGTGCCTTTGCATTGGCGAGCGTGCGACCATCGCAGCTGCATGTCGCATCGCCGAGCACGCGGTTCAACCAGCCGTCGCGCACGGTTTTGTCACCGGGCGCGGCAGTCTCCATGAAGTCCTGTGCGTCGAAATGCGAGCGCGATGCGTTCGGCGATCCGACTGCGTGCACGACTCCGAGCTCTTTGCGTCCGTACAATTCGTGCAATGGACGCAGCGACGGATGCATGCCAAAAAATCCATCCATGTCGAGCGCGCCATTTGGCATGCTCTGCGCCGGGCTCGGCACTGCAATCGCTTTGCGATTTCTGTAATACGCTTTTTCACCAAACGGCACGACCATGTTCAGACCATCGACAGCGCCACGCTGGAAGATGCAGATGAGCGTCTTCTTGCGCGCAGCTCCAGTCGTTTGCGCGAGGAGTGAACGCGTCATGAATTCGGGCGGCATTCCGAGTGCAAGGAGCGAAAGCGCTCCGCCTTTTAGAAATACTCTGCGATTTATCATTCAACACCTCAGCGATTAGCGATTAGCGATTAGCGATTAGGGATTAGGGATTAGTTTCATCCCGATATCTTCCGCTTCCGGGTCTTCGGCAGCGACGAGCAATCTGCGAACGCGAGGTTTAACTAATCGCTAATCGCCAATCGCTAATCGCTGCAGTTAGTGCTTCTGGAATTCGGGGGAGCCTAGAATCAGGCCGGCTGCGCGTGCGAGTCTTTGATCTTGTGTTGCGTTGCTGTCGAGCGTTGCAAGGTCTGCAATTATGGTGTTGCGCAAATCTGTGGTTTGTGCGCCGGGCACGAGTGTGTTGAGCAGCGTGGCGATGATGTCGCCTGACGGCGCTGGCTTGTTTGCGTTTGCATTCGCGACGAGTGCGTTCGCGTCTACCCGTACGTGGTCGACTGTGCCCGACGCGAGGGCGAGCGCGAAGTTCATGCGGTTCAGCATTGCGCCGCTGTTTACCCACTCGGCAGATGCTGATGGATAGCCGGTCGGAAACGCCTGCTGGTACGGCAGCTCGCCGAGACTCTTCAGTGTCGCGAGCAGCATGCGTGACTGACCGGCATCCGCGCGCGTCGCACGCAATGCGCTGGCAACAACCTCGAATGGTGTTTTCACCTTCGCGCGGTAATAGCGCGGATCATTGAACTCCGGTGAGGTGAACAGCGCGCGCGTGACTTCGCGCAAATCGCCATCAGTACTGAGAAATATTTTTGTCAGACGATCGACAAGCGCGGGCGGCGGATTGTCCGACACGAATCGCTCGACGAGCTTCGTCGCAATGTGATGCGCTGTTGCCGGCGAATGGGCGAGGATGTGAAGGACCTGGAGGCCGTCGAGCATGTCGCCCGCCCCGATGCGCTGGCCGAGTACAAGCTTCTCATTCTTGTCGTGCATTGCTGCGCGAAAAACAAACGTCGGGCCTGCAAAATCCGCTGGCATCGGCATCTGCTCAGCGCGCGCCTGGGCCTGCATCATCTCGCGCAAACGCGGCTGTTGAATCGTCCAACCGGTGAACGCGCGCGCGACGTTGATCACATCCGTCTGCGTATAGCCACCATCCACACCGAGCGTGTGCAGCTCCATCAGCTCGCGCGCGTAGTTCTCGTTTATGCCGGGTTTGCGCTTCACATTCGGACGATTCTGCATCATGCGCTGATACGCAGATGACATCGTATCGACGACGGAGCTCATCCAGTTGTCCAGGTAATACAACATCGCCGGATGCTGCGCCGTCGCCACGAGCATGTCCTCGAACTTCCCGAATACATGAGGACGAATCGCAGTGCGCTCGTAATCCGCGACCAGATAGCGATCCAGATTCTTGCCGATGAATACATTGAAGTGATTGAACCAGAAGTCCGTCATGACCTCTTCCAGCTGGCGGTCGCTGTAAACCGCACGCTGAAGCTTCGCACCAATCACATCGGCAGCCATGCGCGCGGGACGACGGCCGGGCGCCAGCGTGCTCTTCGCTTTCACCTTCGAAGTCATTGAGTCCCCCGATTCGACGCCAGCCAGCCGCTTCGCCACCTGTGGCGGCGGATACTGCGCGTACAGCTCCGCTACGGTCATGCTCGCCGCGGGAAACGCTTCGAGCCGCTGGGCCAGCGCCGAATCATCGATGCGCTCAGGGTGAAGCTGACGGTCGAGCCACGCCTTCGGGCCCGTGCTCATGACGCTCGAAATGTCTTCCGGGACGGCACCAAACGCTGCGCGCTGGACCAGATGGGTCGCGCGGGCGGCGTCGGTTTGGGCGGCCAGTGACGCAGGCGCGGCCAACCCCAGGAAAAGAATCGGCAGCCAGGTGAATCGGGCCGCCATCGGACCAAGTCTGTGTATTGCTTTCATATAGGACCTGATGCGGTCGATTTGTGGTTTGTTAATGCTGGGGAGAGGGGGTTAATCCGGCGTTTAGGGATGGCAGACTGTTCAAGTCTTCGTGCAAATGGTTGACGCAAACCGAGATGGTCATCGCCCCAAAACAGTGCAATGAAATACGTCCGATTTTGGTTCGTGACGTAAAGCTGTGCGTTGGAGGTGTCAAAAGCATTGCGGAGCGGGGTATTTCGTCATTATTGTTTACTGGTATACAACACGAGCATACAGACATTTATCCAAAGCTGCGTGCGGCCTCCCCCCGTGCGCTACCCTTTTTCCCAACAAAAACAGCTCCGGTGTGACGCTATCTGGCCAGGATTGGCGAGGTGGGTTCATCGACGTGTGAGAGCGAGAGAAAGCCGTGAATACGCATCTGGAGGCGCCCGAGACCGGGCGGGACGATCGTGGCACGCAGGCGTATACGCAGCTTCGTGAGTTGATTGTTCGGGGTCGATTGGCGCCGGGCACGTGGATTATCGAGACGGACATAGCGGACCGTCTGGGTGTGAGCCGGACGCCGGTACGGGCGGCGTTGCAGCGTTTGCAGCAGGAGGGGTATATCGTCGCGTCTGCGCGAGGTCAGCAGTATCGCGCGGCGGTGGCGGCGTTGACGAAGGAGGATGCGCGGGAGCTGTTCGGGATCATGGGTCAGCTGGAGGCATTGGCGGCGCGGAATGCGGCTGAGCTACCGGCGGATCAGCGGCTGGAGCTGGTTTCCGAGCTGCGGTCGTTGAATGCGCATCTTCTCGATAAGTCGAGTACTGCGCGTCCGGACTCGAATGAGATGTTCGATCTCGACACGCGGTTTCATCGTTGTTTTGTGGAAGCGGGAGCGGGTCCGCGGTTGTTGGGATTGCATGAGGCGATCAATCCGCAGGCTGAGCGATATCTCCGGTTGTACCTGAGTGCGGCTGTGGACCAGATTTCGACGACGTCAGCGGCCGAGCATGATGCGATGGTCGACGGGATCGAGAATGCGCAGCTGGATGACGTGCAGCTCGCTGTCCAGGCGAATTGGCGTAATGGTGCGGAGCGGTTGAGCAAGGTGATCGAGTCGGTTGGAGAGAGAGGGAGCTGGTAGGGCGAGAGCTTTTCGATCAGCTGGTTCATCTTCAGTAATACTGCGTTCGGGAATTTTCACCGCAGAGTCTCAGAGATGCGCGGAGTTTCGCGGAGTAAAATACAAATCATACTCTGCGAAAACTCAGCGTGACTTGGCGGCTCTGCGGTTAACTTTGCAGGGATAACTGGCCGATGATTTCTTCGAGAGTTCAGGCCGCCGTCATCACCTTTGTCCTTTTAGTTTGTACATGGACCCCTCTAAGTGCTCAGTCGACGATCGCGCCGCAGGGGGGTGTTGCGCAGATCGCTTCGGTGATCGAGCCGTTCATCAAGCATGAGATGTCACAAAAGGGAATCCCCGCGGTCTCGATTGCGCTTGTTGATGGTCAGCGCATTGTCTGGGCTCGGGGATTCGGCTATGCGAATCCGCCGGACAGTACTGCAGCGACTGCGGAGACGATTTACCGGGTTGGCTCCGTATCGAAGTTGTTCACGGACATTGGCGTGATGCAGCAGGTCGAAAAAGGCCAGCTGGATCTCGATGCTCCTGTCACGCAGTATCTGCCTGATTTCCATCCAAAGAATCCGTTCGGCAAGCCGATCACGTTGCGCCAGCTGATGTCGCACATGTCGGGGCTTACCCGGGAGCCACCGGTCGGGAATTATTTCGATACGACGGGTGCGTCGCTTGCCGAGACTGTTCGCAGTCTGAACGGCACGACGCTCGTGTATGCGCCCGAGACGCACACGAAGTATTCGAATGCGGGCATTGCGACGGTTGGCTATGTGCTCGAGCGTACGCAGGGGCAGTCGTTCTATCCGTACTTGAAGAGTGCGGTGCTCGATCCGATGGGGCTATCGAGCAGTGCGTTCGAGCCGTTGCCCGCGCTTCGTGCCAAGCTCGCAAAAGCGTACATGTGGAGTTACGACGGCAAGTTCTGGGAAGCGCCGACGTTCCAGCTGGGAATGGGTCCATGTGGCAGCATGTATACGAGCGTGCTGGATCTCGGCCGCTTCATGAGCGTGTTGTTCAATGGCGGGGCGACATCGAGCGGTGGTCGCGTGTTGAAGAGCGAGACACTCGAACAGATGTGGAAGCCGCAGTATGCAAAGGCAGGGCAGCGCACGGGTTTCGGGTTGGGCTTCGCGATCTCGAACATGGATGGCCATCGCGTGATCGGTCACGATGGCGCGATTTACGGATTTGCGACGACGTTGCTCGCGCTGCCGGATGACAAACTGGGTGTCGTGGTTGTTGCGACGCTGGATGGTGCGAATACGACGGCGGATCGCATTGCCGATGTCGCATTGCGTGCGTTGCTTGCGCAGCGTGAAAACC
>JBBQYT010000191.1:0-5384 GCA_038208385.1 Longimicrobiales bacterium
GCTCGTGAATCAGGCGACACGTCTCGAGTGCGGGCGTGCGTTTTGGGATGACTTCGCTGATGTACAGGCCGATTATGTCCACGCCTTCGGCCGTCTTTACTTCTTCGCCGACGATCACGTAGTCGGGAAAGCGCTGCTTCAGCTCAAGTGCGCTTTCGATCTCATTGTGATCGGTTACGCAGATGCGTCCAAGTCCGCGCTCTTTGGCGGTACGCACGACTGCGTCAGGATCGTTCAATGAATCGAACGACCTGTGCGTGTGCAGGTGCATGTCTATGCAGACCGTAGCGCCAGCTTTTGGATTTCGTTCCATACGTCGTTGGCGCGGGTAACGAGCTGGTCTTTCGTCCCTGTGTTATCGATGACGAAAGTGGCTTCTTTGCGTTTGGGCTCGCTCGGAGACTGTGCAGAAATCATTGCGACTGCTTCGCTCTCAGACAAGCGGCGAGTGTCGATCAACCGGCTGCGTCGCACATCTTCGGGCGCATCAACGACCACAACGACATCGAATTGCGACTGCAAGCCGAGCTCGAAAAGGAGCGGGATGTCGTGTACGACGACAAGCACGCCTTCTTTCGCGAGCTGGCGTTCTTCTTCGTCGCGGAGTCGCTGCACTTCGGGGTGGATGATGCTCTCGAGTTTCTTGCGTGCGATTTCATCGGAGAACACCAGGCGACGCAAGGCCGGACGATCGAGAGATTTGTTGCTGCCCAGGATGCCATCGCCGAAGGCTTGAACAACGAGGGCGAGGCCCGGACTTCCGTCTTCGACGGCTGTGCGTGCGAGCACATCTGCATCAACGATTCGTGCGCCCTGTGCGTGCCACAAACGTGCGACGGACGATTTGCCGCTCGCGATGTTGCCAGTGAGTCCGACGCGAAGCATCAGGCCCGCTTTCGGGCGGGACGCCGCCGGCGCACAAACCACACGGCGGCGCTCATGGCGACGATTGCGAGGGCGATTCCAATGGTGCCGATGGCGCCGGCGACGCGTTGCCAGTTTGCGCCTGCGAGATAACCAATCGCTACGCTCGTCGCGGCCCAGCCGATGACGCCGATGAGATCGAAGATGAAGAAGCGACTGTAGGGCATGTCGCTCATGCCGGCAAAGGCAGGCATCAGTGTGCGCACGAATGAAATGAAGCGCGCCGTTGTGATGGCGAGGGCGGATTTTTTTTCGAACAGCCTGCGGACGGCGGGCTCATATCGCTCCCACAGTCGGGCGAGGCGACCGTGTCGTCGCTCACCGGCTTCACCGCGCTTGCGGCCGAGCCAGAATGCGACCTGGTCGCCGGCGAGTCCGCCGATGACTGCGGCAACAAAGACCTGCCAGACCGGAAAAGCGCCGCGGTTTGCGAAGAAGGCTGCGAGGATGACGGTCGCTTCCGAAGGAAGCAGAAGACCTATGAGGAGCGCGGTCTCGGCGAAAGACGCGGCCAGCACGATCCACGGTCCGAACCTGGTAAGGAGATGGATCGTGGTGTGAAGGACCGAATCCACTTCCCTACCAGTTCATCCCCTGCAGCAGGTCGTCGGGAGTGCCGCGGATCTTGTCGGGACCAAACGAGCCGATGAAGATCGAGTCGTTTTTCTGGAACATGTAGTACGTGCTGCCCCAGCCGTCGGGCTCGACTTGACGGTCCTTCAGCCACTGCTTGAACTCGTCAGGCTCGGGCGTCTTGTGTCCCTGGATGTGATCCTGCTTGAGCATCCCGAGGATGTTACTTTCCTTGTCGCTCGTGCGGACCTTTTTCATTGGATCGGTCGCAAACGACATGTGGGGCGCGATCTTGTCTTCGACCGGATCTATGGCCGTCTTCGCGCGCGATTTCAGCGCGGGAATCGACATGATGATGGCCGCGACGACCAACACAATCAGAATTATCCTGAACATGATCAGCTCCCGCGATCCACGTTGGCCATCCGGTCCGCCCAGCGCAGGTAGCGTTTCAGCTCCTGACGCGTCGGCGCGCTGCCTTCGTCTCCGTACGCCGTGTGCATGCGCCACTCCATGTAGTCCGTCGGTGGCAGAGGCAGGAACGGTGGTCTCCGATACCAGCCTCGCCCACGGAATCGCCAGCCTGTCCGAGCGAGCCTGGCGAGAAGCAACGGGTTCATCGCCGCAGGCCCGAGAGCTCGCAGCATCTGGAGCAAACGTCCCAAAGCTCCCCGTTCATTCGATGTGGAAAGTGTAGGCTCCATAGTAAGATAGCGTAAGTGGGCGGGTGTTGTAAACAAGCGTGTATTATTTCACTACCCTGCCGGATCCTACCGATCTGCGCCGGGCACGGCTCGTGCGAAGCGCGAGCTTGAATTGCTGTTCGTCACATCGGGAGGATAATGCCGAAGATTTTTAGTGGGCCGGACCGTAGAGCGCAGGCCCGACAGGAGCGCGAGTACGAGGCGCCGCGCGGGAAGGCCCGCGTCCGCTCCTTTTTTCGCAACCTCGGACCGGGCTTGATCACCGGCGCTGCGGATGACGATCCGTCGGGCATATCGACGTATTCGCAGGCGGGAGCGGCGTTCGGCTACGGAATGTTGTGGACGGCGCTCATCAGTCTGCCGATGATGTCGGCCGTTCAGCTGATGTGCGCGCACATCGGACTTGTCGCGAAGCGCGGACTTGCGAGTGTGCTGCGCGAACACTACTCGCGCACATTGCTCTGGTTTGCGTGTGTGCTGCTTCTCATCGGCAACACGATCAACATCGCTGCCGACCTCGGCGGTATGGCTGCCGCGGCGTCCATGCTCACTGGAATTCCGTCGCCGCTACTGACACCCGTCTTTACCGCAATCATTCTGTCGCTGCTCGTTTTTGCTTCTTACGAAGCGATGACGGGCGTGCTGAAGTGGCTGACGCTGGTGCTGTTCGCGTACATATTCGCCGCATTCCTTGCAAAGCCTGACTGGGGCGACGTCATTCGTGGCACATTCGTGCCCCACTTCGAGATGAGCCAGCGCTTTCTGCTGACATTTGTGGCCATCCTCGGCACGACGATTTCACCCTATCTGTTTTTCTGGCAGGCAGCGCACGAAGTGGAAGCGACACAGGCGCACGAAGCAAAGCGCAGTGGCCAACCCGTGCGCTCGCTGCATCGCGAGCTGCGCATTGCCCGGGTCGATGTGCTTGCCGGGATGTTCGTCTCCAATCTGATCATGTACTTCATCATCCTGACCGCGGGAGCGACGCTGCACAAAGCCGGTCTCACTGATGTCGAGACTGCGCAGCAGGCAGCACAGGCACTGAAGCCGATCGCAGGACCCGCAGCAGCATTGCTGTTCACACTGGGCCTCATCGGGACCGGAATGCTCGGCGTACCCGTGCTTGCAGGATCATCCGCGTATGCCGTCGCCGAGGCGTGGGACTGGAAAGCCGGAATGAGTGCGAAGCCGAGCGTTGCGCGAAACTTCTACGCCGTTATCGTGCTTGGAATGCTGGCAGGGATGGCGCTGAACTTCGCGCATCTGAATGCGATTCGGATGCTGATCTGGTCAGCCGTCGTGAATGGTCTGCTGGCGCCGCCATTGATTGTGATCATCCTCATCGTCTGCAACAACGAGCGCGTGATGGGAGAGCACAAAAATGGCGTGTGGCTGAATGTGTTGGGGGGCATGGCAGCACTGTTAATGACGGGAGCGGCGGTCGCGCTGATTTGGGCCTGGTTTCGGTAGTACATGGTCTGGCGGATTACTCTCCAAACAAGCCCGCGTGGGCCATAGCCAACGTCAGACTACGGTGCATCATGGCCCTTCTGGATCTGCGGGCTGCTTGTCGAGTGGCAGCACGTGTACGGGCAGTGTGACCGTCATCTCGTGGTTTTTGGAGACGACGCTCACTTCGAGCTTCCACATACCGGGCGTATCGAGACCGATTGTCGCGTGCAGGCCGCCGAAGTCGGCGGCCATTGCGGTCACGCTCGCGGATGACGCGGCCCCGGCGGGCGGTTCGGCGCGAATGCGTCCGCTTTGCAGGGACACGAGCTGGCCGAGCGAATCGCGCGCTTCGACTGTTGCGTGGTTCGAGCCCGTGCGCGCTGGATCGAGTGTGACCGTCAGCATGTGACCAGCCGCGGGTACAGAAAGCGACAGCGCGGGCTGCGTCATCTCCTGACTCATCTGCATTGCAGCCATATCGGGCGGCACCGGCAACTTCATCGCCGCGGCCATGTCCGTGTCCATAGTAATTCCCGGTTTGCGCGCAGGCGGCATTGCACTCAGCGTAGCTGCGACGGCGAGGATTGCGAGTCCGAGGAGCGCCTCAATAGAGATCATGCGTGTGAACGGCCCGATCAAACTGTTCTGGCCAGTCTCGATGTCCAGTGTCTGACCGCGCTCCGCTTCCAGTCGCGGCCTCATTACGAGGAGATTGAGCGCGGCCGGCAGCAACACGAGAACGAAGAGGACGAGCTTGATGAGGAGCGTGCGGCCATAAGCCGTCTGAACAAATGACGCGGGTGAATCGACGTGCGCCCACGTCTGGTAGAGACCGGTGATGAGGAGAAGTTGAACACATACGAACGCGATCGTTGAAAAGCGCGCGACGAGATCTCCCAGGTGTGCGACGCGGCGATCTGAGATCGTGCGGCTGAGTCCCGGACCGACGGCGAACATCAATGCAAACAGGCCACCAAGCCAGACGACGGTCGCACCAAGATGCAGCACGTCGAGTGTCATGCTGAGGGAGACCGGCGGGGTCGCAATGGCGTGACCATTGGCGCTCGTGAAAATCAGGATGCCGAGACCCGCGAGCAATCCGACAAAGATCATCAAGCGCCTGCGCGGAAATGGCAGCGCGACCATGTGCGAGCGCGCCATCAATACGGCCGTAGTGAGTACGATTGAGCACGCGAGACGGCCCAGCCACAATCTGCCCCAGTGCCCGCTCGCAATGGATGCCATGCCGCGTCCGCTCAACGAGCCCTGCGCTGCCATCGTTTGGGCGATGAGCATCGCGGGTGATGCGATCAGAAGAAGGAGTGCGCCAAAGAGCGACGTCGTCAACAAGCGACGGCGCACTTCGTCAGGCATTGCTTCGGGCAACATGATCAGCAGTGACAGCGCGCCGAGTGCGATTGTCGCGCCGAGCAGGTGTATAAAGCGCGACACGGCCGAGCCGACGACGCCGCGCTGGTCTTCCGTATCGCCGGTGGCCAGCTCTGCGGCACTCGCAGTGACTCTGCCGACACTGAAATGGAAACGGCCGCCGATCGGATGTCCATCCTCCGAGATGACGCTCCAGCGCACCGTGTACGTTCCCTGTATGGTCGCGCGCAGGGCAGACTCGAGCTCTGTGTGGTCGTCAGGAGCAACACGCGCATTCGAATCGATGCGCACACCCGCCGGATCCGTGATGACTACAGGATCCGCCGTCCCTTCCACCGGCTC
>JBBQYT010000192.1:0-5382 GCA_038208385.1 Longimicrobiales bacterium
ACTGCTGCGGCATCCACGCGCCTGGCGTGGCGGCCACGATCTCTGCGGCCTTCGCAATCGAGCCCTTCATGCCCTTTTCGCGCGGTGTGCACGCTGCGTTGGCGGAAGTCGGAATCGTGTATTGTACGCTGATGGCGCACGAAGGCTGGCAGAACCCCGGACCGTTGCGTGCAACAGTTGATTACGTCGTAAAGGGAAAAAAGCTCAAGCGAAAACTGCCAGTCATCACACGCACAGGCTCCGCCGATGGTGGGCACGCCGTCGCAATCGTGGGCTACACACGCGCTGGCTTCATCATCCAGAATTCGTGGGGCGATGCCTGGGGTGAGCGCGGCTTTGCAATTTTGCCCTACGAAGATTTCATGCTGCATGCGACTGATGTCTGGGCCGCACAGCTCGGTGTTCCCGTCGAAGTAGACCTCTGGACCGGCGGCCTCGCCGATACATCGAAAGGGCGCCAGCGCGCTGCACCCGCAATTCCGCTCAGCGAGATCCGCCCGTACGTAGTCGATGTCGGCAACAACGGCTGTCTGTCATCTTCCGGGAATTATTTCACTACGGAAGGCGATATCGAGCGACTTCTGACGAGCTACATTCCCGACAAGACAAAGTCGTGGACGAAAAAACGCATCATGCTGTACCTGCACGGCGGCCTGAACGATGAGCTGTCCGTCGCCAGGCGTGTCATCGCATTCCGGGATGTGATGCTCGACAACGAGATCTATCCGCTCCACATCATGTGGGAATCGGGAGCGATGGAAAGTGTGAATGACATCGTACAGGACCTGATCACGCCAAAGAATGCGGACGCTGCGGCGACGGCAGCGTGGCTCGACAAATTGCGCGATGGTTTGTACGAAGCGCGCGACCGCACAATCGAGCTGACAACGGCAAAACCCGGCGGCGCAATGTGGTCCGAGATGAAAGAGAACGGTGCGCTCGCGTCAACCCGCAAGGATGGCACAGGCGCGATGCAGATCCTGGCGAAACATGTGTCAAACCTGCTCGCCAAAAAGACGACGGTTGCGAAGCAGTGGGAGATTCACGTCGTAGGACACAGCGCGGGCGGCATATTCGCCGCGCATCTGCTGCCACTGCTTCTGAAGAGCGGCATCCCGTTCCGCACGTTCCAGCTTTTGGCTCCAGCAGTACGCATGGACACATTCAAGAAGCTGGTCTATCCGCACATCAAGGCCGGTCGCTGTCCACAACCAACCATGTACGTTCTAAGCGAAACCGGCGAGCGCGACGACAAGGTGGGTCCGTATGGAAAGTCACTGCTATACCTGGTCAGCAACGCATTCGAAGACAGGCGCGAAACGCCGATCCTCGGCATGCTGAAATTCATCAGCCACCGCGCCGCCACCGAAGCGAACATTGCGGACCACGACATCGAAGCGATGCTGCTGAAGACGGTAAACGGTCTACCGAGCCTCGTAGTTGCTGGCGATGCAGAAGGCGAGGGCTCGATCTGCCGGAGCGACAGTCACGGTGGCTTCGACAACGACAAGGATACACTGAATTCAGTGCTGTACCGCATCCTTGGCGCATCGCCCAAGCGGCCGTTCGATAATCGTGACTTGCAGTACTGAGTTCTCTTAATGCGAAGGAGTTCCCTTTTTCACGCAGGGCCGCTGAGACGCAGGGCCGCAGGGAGCACTTTCGAGGACCGCAGCGCCCTATGCGGATCAAGAATTTGTTTGTTTTAAAAACCAGGAAAGAATCGTGCGAACGCGAATATGTGTGGACGCATTGAAGCGCTCCCTGCGCCTCTGCGTCCCCGCGGCTCTGCGGTGAAAAGGGAATCTCCCATATGCCAGGAATAGTTCACTCTTCACTAATCGCAACAACAGGCTGAATTCGGCTCGCAGCCAAAGCCGGAACGAAGCAGGCAAGCCCTGCTGTTAGCGTCAACCCAACAGCGACGGACACCAATGTAATTGGGTCTACCGGCTTCACTCCATAAAGCAGGTTCACCATCAGGCGCGTCAACACGGCAGCGGCGATCAGTCCAATCACAAGTCCAATTCCAGCCAGGCGCGCGCCCTCGCCCATTATCAGTGACGCGATTTCGGATGGGCGCGCGCCCAGTGCCATGCGCACACCAACTTCGCGCGTCCGGCGACGTACGTTGTACGCCATCAGGCCGTAGATGCCGACGGCGGACAGCGCCATTGCGAGGCCTGCAAATGCGCCCAGCAGCCATGTGAAGAAGCGCGGCCGTGCGAGCGACGTTGCGACGACTTCCTGCATCGTGTGCAATTCGCTGACGGGCAGCATTGGGTCGATTGCATGCAGCTCGCGCTGTGCTGCTGCTGCGAGCGCGTGAGCGTCGCCTGCGGAGCGAATGGTCACGGACAATGACCGCACGACCGAACCGTGATTCCAGAACCTGAATTGCTGGTGCGCCAGGTACATCGTTGGCTTTGGCGGAGCGCCGAGGCCCGAGTGCTTTACATCGCTTACAATACCGATCACGGTCACGACACCGGGGCCTGCGCCGCCACCCAGTCTGAGTCGCTTGCCGATTGCGTCCTCGTTCGGCCAGTTCGCATGTGCGACGCCTTCACTGATTACGATCACTCCCGGCGCGGTCACGTCATCGCTCGACTGGATCCCGCGACCGCGCACGAGCTTGATGCGCATCGTCTCCAAATAGCCCGGCGTCACGACCTGCCAGTCTGCCCTCGGTGAACGCGCCCCCGGCGCCATATCGCGGCCTTCGATCCTGAAGTTCAAGTCGCCGAGATCGCTCTCGAGCGGCAGGTTGGACACGGCGCCTGCAGTGCGCACTCCCGACACACCGCGAATCCGCTCGAGCAGCTGCGGATAGAAGCCGATGACCTTGCTTTCGTCTGCGTAGCTCGATGTCGGCAGCGAGATCCGGAACGTCAGCAGATTGTCGACATCGTATCCCGGATCGACTGCGTTTAGCGCGACGAGTGTCCTCACCAGCAGCAACGCGCCAACCAGCAGAACCACTGCAAGTGAAATCTGACCGACCACGAGGCTGCTCCTGAAGCGTCGGCTGCCCGCACCAGCGCTCGATCCCCCTGAATCGCGTAGCGAACTGAATCGATTCGACTTCTCGAGCTGCATCAGCGGAGCGAGACCAAACAGGCCTGCGGTCAGCAGCGACAATCCGAATGCCACCGCCAGCACGCGTGCATCGACACGGAGCTGGTCGAGGCGCGGAATGTCGGCTGGCCGAAATGCAACGAGCAAGCGACTCCCCCATGCAGCCAGCATCAAGCCAAACGCACCGCCCGCAATGCCAAGCACTGTGCTCTCGACAAGAAGCTGGCGCACGATGTCGCCTCGCGAAGCGCCAAGCGCAGAACGCACCGCAAATTCCCGCCGACGCCCTTCTGCACGGGCGAGGAGAAGACTGGCGACGTTGGCGCATGCGATCAACAGAACCAGGCCAACACCACCCAGCACCACCAGCAATGCACCGCGAATCGGACCGACAACACCTTCCTGCAGCGGCTGCGCACTGCCCGTCATGTGCATCTTCGGCGGGTAGCTATCCGGATGATCGCGCACGAACGTCGCAGCGATCGCTGCAACCTCAGAGCTCGCACGCGACACTTCGATACCAGTGCGGACGCGCGCCACACCAAGCAGGTCATGCCCGCCGTAAGACTCGTAATCCATCGGCGTCAGGGCAATCGGCACGTACACCTGCGCGTCGTTTGCTTCCGCAAACTCATCAGGCAGACGGAACGACGCGGGCAACACACCAACAATGCTGGTCGGCGTGCCATCGACATCGATACGACGACCAATGATGTCCGACGCTCCGCCATAGCGACGGCGCCACAACCCTTCGCTGATGACGGCCACTGCAGGTCCGTCCGGACGATCCTCATCAATCGTAAAAAAACGACCGAGCACCGGCCGCACACCAAACGTCGGCAGGAGTCCCGCAGAAACCGCAGCAGCCTGCAAACGCTCCGGCTCCTGCCCGCCCGTCAGATTCACCGCAGCACGCGCGTACACACCCATCGATGAAAACGCGCCGACCTTCATCCCATAATCCCGAAACTCCGGCGCTGACAACCTGCCTTCCGCCGTGCCTTCCCACTGGTTCAGCACTCGCACGAGCCGCTCGGGCTGCGCATACGGCAGCGGCTTCAGCAGCACTGCATCCACCGCACCGAACATCGCCGTGTTCACACCAATCCCGAGCGCGAGCGTCAATACTGCGACCCACGTGAAGCCGGGACTCCGCAGCAGGCTCCGCACAGCGAAGCGCACGTCGTGTAGCAGATTCTCCATCGTTCGGTTCTCCAGCGAAGGCGGTGCAAATCCAGCGACCGGGTGGTTAGACAGCTCAAAACCGGAATACGGATGACCGGGGGCGTAAGTTCAAGGGGCGTGCCTTGTTTTTGAATGGTCTAAAATGCGGTCCAGTAACGATTTCAGGGTTTGGGCCAGGGCGCACAGACGCCCCGGCTGTCCGCTCCCGGGACGCCGCTTCCCAACTACGACCCTGAAATCTAGGTTTTAGCGAGGCCCTTGAACGCCCAAACAACGGAGCGATGATGCGTCGCGCGACAATCACTGCAGTGCTCGCACTGATCGTTTCGGTATCGTGCGAAAAGAGCAGTCCGCCACCCGAGGCGAAGGCACCTCTGCCGGCACTTCCGCATCCTGCCGAGCCGACGGGAGACACGCAGCTGCCGGTGGATGGCGGAAAGATCTGGTACCGGGAGTCCGGGAGCAGTACGGGCACCGGCACGCCGGTGATTCTGCTGCACGGCGGTCCGGGCTTTTCGAGTCACTACATGAAGCCGTTCGAGGAGCTGAGCAATGATAGAACGGTCGTGCGGTATGACCAGCTTGGTGCCGGCAAGTCCGATCATGTAAGCGATACGACATTGTTCACGATTCCGCATTTCGTGAACGAGCTGGAATCACTTCGCTCGCATCTCGGTTACGAGAAGGTGCACCTCGTCGGACACTCGTGGGGCACTATCCTGGCGGTCGAGTATTACAAGGCGCATCCAGAACACGTCGCGAGCATGGTGCTTGGGAGCGCTGCGCTCGACATACCCACGTGGGAGCGACATGCGAGGTCCTTGATTTCGACGTTGTCGGACTCCGCACAGTTTGCGATCAAGGAAGCCGACATGACGCACATGTACGATGCGCCCGCGTACCAGGGAGCGATCGCGGAGTTCTACTCGAAGTATGTGTTCCGGCATCCTGTGAAAGCGGACCTCGACAGCACGATGGCGAGTGTGAACGAGGGCATCTACAACTACATGCAGGGCCCGAGCGAGTTCACGATCACAGGCACGCTGAAGAAGTACGATACGACGCCGTTCCTGAAGCAGATCAAGGTGCCCGTGCTCTACACGGTGGGTGAGTTCGATG
>JBBQYT010000193.1:0-5382 GCA_038208385.1 Longimicrobiales bacterium
CGCATTTCTTTCTGAAGAAAAACTGTCGATGCTCTGGATGATGGTTGCAATGCGCGAGCCGGTGACGCAGGGCGGACGGAATTCACATGGGCCAGCCGCCCGTGCATTCCTGCAGCTGAAGCCAGATGACACTCGGCCGGCGCAGCGCGGACAGCGCCGCAGCCACCTGCGGAGCAGCCAGCGAGCCCAAACCCAAAATCGCACCCAGTTCCGCGCAAAACTTGAGAAAGTCACGACGCGTGACGCCGTTCTCCTCCAGATGTTCGCCCAACGTCAACCTCTCGAGCTACGGATGCGATGTCGGGAACATGTCGCGCTCTCTATCGTGAAAGGATGAGCATCACCTCAAAACGGGTTTGTCACCGGCGCAGCAGCTCGAGCAGCGTCTGTCCACCGTCATGCTCGATCCGCAGCGTCCGGTCCCGGCCATCATCGCCAGCAAGAACATCGATGCTCGTTGGATTCGAGATCGTGTGCGTCAAGTGCTGATTCGTGCTCCCGAGCGCCCCCAGCATAATCTCGACCCTGTTATCCTTCGGATCATACGCGACGCCACGCAGCGGATAGCCCGTCTCCTCGCGTTGCGCACCAACGTCTGCTCCATCGTTTTCGAGAGTCGTCGCACGTCCCGCATTGCGGTTCGTGAACACCTGCAGGAGAGCAACCCAGTCGCTGTGTACAGTTCCGTCAGTCATGTCAGATACCTCTCCGCTACCTGGTTGGATGAACACTGCTCACTGGATGCTGCAGCGGCATCGACGGCGCGAGCATGTGTGCGCGCCTGCGCGCAGAATCCGCCGCCGCCTCGTCGCCGAGTGCCCCCGCCGCCATCGCAACGCCAAACCACGGCGTCGCACTCGTTGAATCCAATCGGGCAGCCGCTCGATAATGTGCGTCCGCATCTCGATAATTCTTCGCCCGAAACGCAGCATTGCCGCTGTCGAGCTGTGCCCGCCAACCCGTCCGCTCAGGCGCCGGTACCGTCGCCGGAGACAGCCTGCCCACAGTGGCCGCGCTCTCGGCTCGCCCATCCTTTTCCCGGCAGCCCGCAACGGTTGATTCATCAGACAAGCCTCACTCCTCGAGCAAAGGTAAAGACCGGCCAACCCGCGCAATGTCGGGTAGAGCCGGATTCCGTGTGGGGATATTTCCCGTTTAGGCGGGGATACACAGTTCAGGTATCTGAATGGAATCGAGCGGCTTCCGCACGTGTCGCCGGGCAGATCGTCGAGCGCATGGATGGTGAGCTTTATGCGATCACGGTTCTGGAGGCACGGCCGGTTGTCGAGTACGGTTATAGCACCGTGTATGCACGGACTGCGGAAGATGAGGACGAGCTTCGGAAGGGACTGTGTGTTGCCGTCGAAGCTCAGCTGCAGCGCTGCGGAATCACAGGCACCACCGCTGCACGCCTGACACGCCGCGGAGATCGTTTGACACTCGTGCACGTCCATGCGGCGTTGCGAGGTGAGGACAGTGAAGATGAACCATTCGTTGACACGTTGGTCTCACAACACCTGAGAGAGCTGAGCGACCGCCTCGACGGTGCGGCTGCCGGAGATGTCGAAGCGGTCGAGCTTGGCAGCGTCGCATCCAAAGTAGTGCGAGCCACCAGTACTTGTGTGCTCGTAAATCCACTTTCCGCCAGTGCCGGCTGGTGGCCACACTCCTGCTCCAGCCTTGCTGAGTGCGGCTTCGCACGCGCGGGCTGGGAAAGCGCATTCCATGCCGCAGACTGAACACGTCGAGCAACACTTCACCGGCGGTGAGATGGTACGTGACATCGTCATCGGCATGTCCGATGGGTTGACCGTTCCATTCGCACTCGCCGCCGGCTTGTCGGGCGCAGTCGCGACATCCCGCATAATCGTCACGGCAGGCTTCGCAGAGATCGCTGCCGGCTCGATTGCAATGGGCCTCGGCGGCTACCTCGCCGCGCGCAGTGACGCCGAGCACTACGCGAGCGAGCTCGCACGCGAACAGCGCGAAATTGTCGATGTGCCGGAAGTGGAGGCGGAGGAAGTGGCAGTCGTGTTTCGTTCCTATGGCATGTCGGAGACCGACGTACAATCGGTCGTGTCGGCGCTGCGGCACAAAAAGGACGCGTGGGTCGGGTTCATGATGCGTTTCGAGCTTGGCCTGGAGCCTCCCGAGCCGGGCCGCGCACTGCGCAGCGCAGGCACCATCGCGGGCGCATATATCGCGGGCGGCCTCATTCCGCTCGCTCCTTATCTTTTCGTTGCGAGTGCGCGCAGCGCGCTTCGCATCTCCGTCGTCATCACCCTGATCGCGCTGGTAATCTTCGGATACGTAAAAGGCCGATTTACCGGCGCGCGTCCGCTCAGAAGCGCGTTCCAGACAGGCCTGATCGGCAGTCTCGCTGCTGCTGCGGCATTCGGGATTGCACGTGCGATCGCCTGACGGATGTAGCGAAGCCGTCAGCGCGACGCGCGTAGTGCGTTCAGAATAACCGCAACGTCAATTACTTCCTGCAACAAAGCGCCGATCGTCGGGGGTATGTCGCCCAGCGCTGCAGCGACCATGGCCAGAGCGCTGAGGCCCAGGCCCACGCGAATGCTTTGACGCGCGATGCGCATCGTGCGCCGGCCGATTTTGATCGCTTCGACGACGCGCTCCGGCTCATCTGCGAGAATCACGACATCCGCAGCCTCCGCACTGATGCCTCCGCCGCTCCCGGCTAGCGCCACGCCCACTGTCGCCGTGCTCAGCGCGGGTGCGTCATTGGTGCCATCGCCCACCATCACGACATTTTCGCCGGAATTAATTAACTCCTGGACGATGCGTGCCTTGTCCGCGGGCAGCACATCGCCATGCACGTCAGTGATTGCGAGCTCGCGGGCCACATCGAGCGCGTTTTGAGCGTGGTCTCCCGTCACCAGCAGGATGCGCCGAAGGCCGAGCTCGCGCAGTTCGACAAAAATATCCGCTACTCCCGTGCGAATGCGATCCGCAAACTCGATGATTCCGACAACGTCACCATCGACTGCAACGAGCGCTTTCAGACCCGTTCCTTCATCGATTAACGTGCGCATTGCGGGGCTCTTTATGGACCCGTGCTCAAGCACGTAGGAACGCGCACCGACAACGACTTGCCTCCCTTCGACAATGCCTGCGACTCCGCGACCGGGATCTTCCGTCACATCGGTTGCGGGAGGCACGTCGAGTCCGGCTTCTGACGCGGCATCCACAACCGATCGGGCCAGGAGATGACCGGAGCCGGTTTCCGCCCCGGCCGCAAGCCGCAACAACGCATTCTCCTGCATTTCGGGAGCGGACACGATCCGGCTTACACGCGGCCGTCCGATCGTCAGCGTTCCTGTCTTGTCGAACACCGCCGCCGTTATGGTGCCCAACTGTTCGAGCGCGGTGCCATTCCGGATGATGATGTCGCGCCGTGCGGCGCGGTTGATACCGCCCAGAATGGCGACTGGAGTCGCCAGGATCAGCGGACACGGTGTGGCCACGACAAGGACGGCAAGAACGCGCGTCCAATCTCCGGAAATGAGAAAGGCGACGAGGCACACGAACAATGTGAGAGGCGTGAACCATATCGCGTAGCGATCAGCGACACGCTGGAGTGGCGCCTTGCTGCTTTGCGCCGATCGTACGAGGTCCACGATGCGCGCGTATTGGCTTTCGCGCGCTGGCGCGAGCGACTTGACTGTGAGCGGTCCCTCGCCATTCAACGTGCCACTCATCAACCGCACGCCCGCGCGTGCACGCAGTGGAACCGGCTCACCTGTCAATCGCGATGTATCAACGTGCGAGGCGCCGTCCGTCACGAGAGCATCGCAAGGCAGCATCTCACCGGGCCGAACCAGCAGCAGATCGCCTTCGGCGATGTCATTGACACCGATCTCGACGATGCGGCCTGCCGTGAGCCTGTGTGCTATTCGAGGAGCAGACTCCTCCAGCTCGCGCACCGCATCCGATGCGCGCGAGTGAGCGTAGCGCTCGAGTGCCTCGCCACCGGTCTGCATGAGCACGACGACGAGACCTGCGAGCGGCTGACCAATCAGTATGGCCCCGAGCACTGCAAGCATTGCGACGACATCTGTCGCGAAGTGCCCCACGAGCAGTCCGCGCACTGTGCGCCAGACCAACGGCGCGCCGGTGATCACCAGGCCGAACATCCACACGCCAACGCCGGACACGGGCCTGTTGCCAGCCAGGTGGAGTACGCCGCCGGCTGCAATGAACAGGAGGCTTGCGGCTGGAAGTGCAGCCGAGCGCCAGTACGATGTCCTGTTCTGGGCCCTCGCTGTAGCGGGGATATCCGTCATTTGAGTTGTCGCACAGGACACCAGTCCTTCCAGGGTTCGATGCAGCGCTAACGTAGGCGATTTCCCTACAAAGAATCCGCCTGAAGCGGACAGTTAAGCCCGCTCCGACCTTTTAGCTTACAGAAGCTTGAGGAATTCTCTCGAATTTGGAAGTAAATGTGGCGACAGCGTTACTCCTGGGAACAATTGGAATCATTCCGGGCGCCCGGTCCCCGAAGGGCTGGAAGGCGCTCTGGCGGTCTCTGCTGGCGCTCCGACTATTTTACAAGATTCTTATCGTCAACATCGGCATTATAGTAGTCGTGACCACGTTTGTCTGTGCTGTCCTCATTCTTTCCGGAGTCGTTGGATTCAACCGCACAGTCGGACTGAGCACGGTCATCTTGTTTGCGATGCTGCTCCTTCCGGCCGCCGTGCTCAACGCGATCGCACTGCGTCTTGCCCTGGACCCGCTCGAACGATTGCAGATAACCGTCACGGCTCTCCGAAGCGGAGACACCGATGCGCGCGCTTCGACTTCCAACCTCGCCGATTCCGAGCAACGCCAGCTCATCGCAACATTCAATGAGACCCTCGACGCGGCGGACGAGTATCGGGCCCGCCTGAAGGACCTTGCGGCCAGCGCGATGGCCGCGGCGGAAAACGAGCGTAAGCGAATTGCGCAGGAATTGCACGATGAAGTTGCCCAGTCTCTCGCAGCAACGCTCGTTCACCTGAGAGTCGCGCGCAGAGCCAGCTCTGAAACGAGAGACGCCGGGCTCGACAACGTCGCCCGTCAGCTTGCTGAAATCGTTGAAGACGTGGGTCGCATCGCGTGGGCGCTCCGTCCGCCGATGCTGGACATGCTCGGGCTTGGGTCGGCGCTCGAGTCCCACGCTCGCACCGTCAGCTCTCGTGCCGGCCTCGATCTCTATCTGAAGGTCCCTCCGCTCGGAGCCGTTCTCACCTCTGATGCCGAGCTCGCGCTCTACCGGGTCGCGCAGGAGGCACTCTATAATGTGCAACGACATGCGGACGCGCAGTCACTCTCCCTGGAGCTCGCCAACGTCGGACCCGCTGTGCGTCTCGTCGTGGCTGA
>JBBQYT010000194.1:0-5376 GCA_038208385.1 Longimicrobiales bacterium
GAGCTTTGCGTCCGATCCAGGCGTCTGTGGAGATGGCGAGACAATGATTGGCAAACGGAGCACCTCCGGCCGTGTTTACCCGAATGGCGGCGGCGACCCCTCGTTTCTGATGATCCGCGATCACAATGGTAGTGTTACGACATTCGACGGCCATGGCGGTGACTGGCAGCGGCGCTGCGTCTTCGGGCCCGTACGCGTCGAACTTGGTTACCGCAGCGGAAAATTGTCGACCGCACGCACGTACGTGGGCGGACAGTGGCGCGCAGCACCGAATGCGACGACCGATCTCGGCCGCGTCGGCCCGCACGAAGCCGCTACCTACCTCATAAACCTCGCCGGCTTTGCAAACGAGGAAGACATCGGCAGGGAGCTGCTTGCCGCCGGCGTGTTTGCCGACAGCGCTCCCGTGACGCCCGAGCTGCACAAGCTCGCGCAAGACCGCACACGCGACGTAGAGCTGCGCGGCTCCGCTGTCTTCTGGCTGTCGCAAACTGGAGAAGAAGCAGCAGTCGATGCACTCTCTGACATTTTGCGCACCGGAAGCCCCGATGAAATTCGCGAAAAAGCGATCTTCGGATTGTCGCAACACCCGAGCGCGCGTGCACAACAGCTCGTGCGCGACGTCGCGGGTTCGACCTCGTATTCGAATGAGCTGCGTAAGAAGGCGATTTTTTGGGCGGGTCAGACTGGGGTGGCACTCGCCGAGCTAGTGCGTCTCTACGACACGATCGGAGAGGAGGACCTGCGCGAGCATCTGATCTTTGTGCTGTCGCAGCGACATGAAGCCGCCGCGCTGGACAAGCTGATCGACATCGCGCGTCGTGACCCGCAGCGCGAGATGCGTAAAAAAGCGATGTTCTGGATCGGCCAGTCGCGGGACCCGCGCGCAGCGAAGTTCCTCCGTGAGGTAATCAATTCCTGAGTTGCGTTCTAATCGAGCTTCCGCAACAACGCGACGTAGCGCACGGGCAGAACGGGGAAGGGCAGCTTGCGAATTCGTTCGATGCGCGCAACGCCACGCACCATGTCCCGTAGCATCGGCAGGTTCATGTGGTGCAAATGCCACTCGTTGCCTTCATCGGCAAGCGTTGCAAGCGAGCGACGCAGAAGCGGCACACGCCGCAGCAATGATTTTGCCCGATCGATGTTTTCTTCGCGCGGAATCGATACCACTACGCGGCCTTCCGGACCCGCGACTCGCATCAGCTCTATCAGGACTTTGTGCGGATCCGGCGTGTGCTCCAATACTTCCGTGCAAATGATCACGCGAAACGCGCCGCTTCGAATCGGTAGCTGATCCGCAAGCGCGCGCACCAGTGCGATGCCGGTGCCGAGACGACGACGTGTGCGACTGAGCATCGTGGCCGAAAGGTCGAGGCCCGTGCGTCGCGTGAGCGGAAACTGTTCGAGTACGTGACCCGCGCCGCAGCCCACCTCCAGCAGGCGCTCGCCGTTGCGCGCATCAGCCAGCTCGAGCACCGCTTTCAGGCGACGCTTCTCGAGCCACAGGATCAACGGATGCGAACGCTCGTAGTACCGCTCGATGTCGTAGCGCTGCACCATCTCCTCGTTCCACTCGGAGAGTGACTGCGAGGAGTCATGCGGTCCCGGTTCAGTCGATGGCGGCGTAGCTTTGGTCAAAGCGCTCCTGTCAGTTCAGCCGAAACACGAACATCGTATGCGCAACGATGCCGTCCAGACAGCCCCTCTGCTCGGGCGTACTACACAATGGCGCGTTGCGAAGCGAAGCGTAAGGGTCCCCCTTCAGGTACATGCCATGAAGCATGGTCGCCGAGATCACCGCATGCGTGGGGTCCTTCTCGAACCCGAACGGCTTTTGCTCGGGCAGCGGGAAGAAGCTGCGGAGTGGCGAGTAGCGAATCCCGTAGCCGCCCGGCATCGCCGATCCCATGTAGGCGAGGTAGACGCGCGGAATGCTGTGCACGCGCATGTACTCCCGCAGCTGCAGCAGGCCCTGCCCCCAATCGAGACTCGAATCGAGAAGGACTTCGTCGCCGCGGTCCCGCGAGCCCAGATACTCGCTCGTATAGGCGAGGTAGTTTGGGAACCAGGAGAGGGAGGAGACGGCGTACCACAACACCAGTCCCGCGACGACTGCGCGCGCACGCACGCCATACTGATTCGCGAGCCTGTGCGCACCTGCCGAGATCAGCACCAGCAGCAATGGAATCGCAGGCAACGCATAGCGGAAGCCGATCGTCAGCTTCGCGCTCAACAGGAACGCACAAAACACGAGCGCACCAATCGCCGGCATGCGCATGGAAGATGACAACATTGTTTTCCAGTCGGCGCGCCTGCTGAGAAAAGCGCCCGCGCTGGCGAGGACGATCAGCAGGTGCAGCGCGACCGGCGTTTTGTACATGAACGCGACCGGGTAGAAGTCCCACATGCCGGTGGTGCTGAACCGGCCCGCGAGGTACATCGGCACGCCGTGTCCGCTCGTCACGTGTTGTTTCGTGAATGCGATGCCGTAGCGCATTTCCGTCAGCGCGAAGTCGAAGCGGTAAATGATCACGAGCGTCAAATATCCGGCGATGATTGCCCCGCCGGCCGCACTGCCGACGCGCTTCCACCACTCCGCATCTCCGCGCCGATAGACGGTCTCCACAACCAGCAGCAGCACACCTGCAGGCAGCAACGCTCCCGCGCTGAACTTCACCCCGAATGCAATTCCCGAAAGCAATCCTGCAATCAGCCCGTTGCGCAGCGTCGGTTGTCGGATTGCGTAGTCGAGTGCCCAGAGCCCTGTGAAGTACGCGAGTGCGAGCGGCACGTCGTTGTAGGCAACGCCGCCGTGCGCGAGGAGGTCCGGCAAAAATGCAACCAGCGTCGCCGCTGTCAGTGCTACCCACTCGCCGGCGCGGCGTGTAAACGCGTACGTGACGAGCACGAGCCCGATCGCGCACAGCGCGGCCATCATCCTGCCGAGAAACGCTATCTGCTCGGGATTGTTGCCGAGCAGCCAGAACAGCTCCTGCGAGTAGTTATAGCGATACGCAGTGTACTCCTTTGGAAACGGGCGCTCGGGCGGCAGTGTCGGGTGCGAGAGATGAATCGGCAGACCGTAGACATACTGCATGAGCGGTGGATGTTCCGGAGCCAGGTTCCATTCCCCGAGCGCGTAACCACGCGCGCCGCCCGCCATCAACACGATTTCATCGAATGTCGTCGATGTACGCCGTGATGCGAGCATTGTTGCTGCTCCCGAAACGATGACGATGAGCGCGAGAGTCAGTCGCACAATCACGGTTTTACGCGCTGTCATCACGGTTGTCCGATCGATGTGACAAGGGGGCTCGCGGTCTCTGCAGTGCGCCGTATTGTGAACCTCGCCGGCATGCCGATTGTGAGTGCAGACCGTCCATCCGGACCCTTCTGCAGCATCACCGCGTCAGGATGCACGAACAAATCGGACGCGTCGATCGTTTCGCGCGCAAGCACATCATCGAGATCCCCGACATCGACCACTTTGCCGCCACGCTTCCAGTCCAGCGCATCCTCGAACTCGATCCCGATATCGGCCTTGATCGGCGCCAGGCCCGGGACAACGATCGTCCCGCGCCGCACGACGAGATCCAGCACCGGCGTGCCATTCGCCGGCAGATCGTCGTAGCCACGCACGTCGCCGCTTGAATACGATCCATTCGCAATCGCATTCAATGCACCGGCAATGCCGACAAAAGTCACTCTCCGCAAAAACTGCTTTTCGGGATCGTGATCCCAGCCGCCGGACCCGATCAATACCGTGCTCGTGCCCCAGCTCTGCATGGCATCGCCGAAGGCGAGCGGATTGTACGTCTCGTCGTATTTCGTGATACGATCGCCAACGAGCGGCTCGATCGTGCGGCGAATCACCGACGCCACGCGCTTCGCCCGCGCTCGCGCAGCCGTCTCGAGACCTGTGTTGTCCGGCGGCGGCGCCAGCAGTGCGATTGCCGTGAGCTCCGGTCCATTGCCCACCTGCGTCCGCACGTTTTGATCGTGCATGTTGAACGCAAACTGCGGCTGGTATCGCCCCTGTACATCTCGCAGTGCGCGTGCTTCCGGACTCGCATACCGTCGCGCATCGCGATTCACATCGATGCCGAGCGCATTGCGTCGCTGAAAGCGTTCTGCACCGTCGGGGTTCAACATCGGCAGGATGAGCAGCGTGAGTGATTCCGCCCACGCCGTCGTGCGTACTTCGTTGCGGGCATTTGCCAGATAATTCATCAGGTCTGCGAGCGCCATCGTGGCTGTAGATTCATCGCCGTGCATCTGGGACCACAACAGCACGCGCGTGGGTCCATGTCCGAATCGAACCAGCTCGATGGGCCGGTTTTCTGCGGAGCGTCCGATCTCTTCGCGCTGCAGCGAGGAGCCTGGACCGAAGAGTGGCGCAACGGTGCGCCAGAATTCAGCGTGTGTGAAGCGACGTGTTGTGAGTGCGTTCATCGCGTAGCGTCGCTGCAGATCGAGCAACGGCTCGATGGAGTCGGTCGCGACGCGCCTCGCGGCCGCTTCGCCTGCCAGGCTTTGCGTAGTCAAATTCGCCCACACCATGCGGGAGATGTCTGCCGCCGCGGCTCGCGCAGCCAGCGTGTCGGCAATGCCCCTCGTGAGAATGACCAGAACGTAGGGTGTCCTGCCCGTTGGAAACACGATCGCTCCATCGTGCTGAATGCCATTGATCCAACCGGTCTTGTGCGCCACGCGCGTCCCCTGTGGCAGTCCCGCGGGAATCATCTCGTTGAATTCCTGCAGCGCAAGGATGTCGATCAATTCGCGACACGTGACAGGCGCCATCCCTTCGCAGAGAGCGATCGATTCGAGCACGCGTGCAAGGCCAGCCCCGGTAGTGGTGTTGTTGAGTCCCTTGCGGAACGCCGCGGTGTCCTGCACTCCGCGCAGAACCTTCATGCCATCGGCATGAATC
The DNA here is from genome assembly GCA_038208385.1 of Longimicrobiales bacterium. Taxonomy (GTDB): domain Bacteria; phylum Gemmatimonadota; class Gemmatimonadetes; order Longimicrobiales; family RSA9; genus JBBQYT01. The sequence goes on from JBBQYT010000194.1 coordinate 4,937, forward strand.
GCGAGCATCGTGTGCTGGATGCTGTCCGCAGTGACCAGCTCGATCAGATTGTTGGTGGCAAGGTCGGACGAGCGGGTGATCATGCGGAGAATGAGCTCGCGAATCGTCGTCTTACGACCCACCATTCCGTACAACGGCTGCTCGCTGTCTTCCGCTGCCGCCGCACTGAACGGACTCCCGTCCGCGATGCTCTTGAACGTATTCTTGACGACGATGGAGTCATCGAGCGAAAAACGGCCTGTGCGTGACTGCCGATAGAGCTCGAGAAGTACCGGCACCTTCATCGTGCTGGCTGCGTGCATGCTCCTGTCTGCATCGATGAGCATCCGGCGGCCGGTTGCGATGTCGATCAGATCCACAGACACATCGCCCGGCGCTTCGCGGGCGATGCGGGCGCGAACCTGCGCTTCCAGAGCCTTGAATGATGGCGCGGTGGAGGG
>JBBQYT010000195.1:0-5364 GCA_038208385.1 Longimicrobiales bacterium
TCTCTGCGTGAAACTCTCATTCCTATCCGCTTGCAGAAATCGCACCAGCGTAGAAAGCCCCATCCTCGGCAGGCCTCACAAGTTCAATCGCAGCATGCACAAGCGTGGGCAGAGTCTGCGCAGGCCGCGCAGCCACTGGCGGTGCCAGTAGACGTGTCTCGAGCAGCTCCGCATGTCCGATTACATCGTTCAGGCGACGGTAGCCCAGCAGTGCCAGAATTTCGCGGACTTCTTCTGCAACAGACGTGAAGAAGCAAATGATGTCTTCCGGTGTGCCGGTGAACTTCGCGCGCAGATCTTCGCGCTGTGTTGCGATGCCTGCGGGGCACGTGTTGAGGTGGCACTGTCGCGCCATCAAACAACCCGCCGCGACGAGCGGTGCAGTACCAAAGCCAAACTCTTCTGCACCGGGCAACGTTGCGATGATGACATCGCGGCCGGTCTTGAGGCCGCCATCAACCTGCAGCCTCACGCGACCACGCAGGTCACCGCGCTGCAGCGCCTGCTGCGCCTCGCTGAGTCCCAGCTCCCACGGCGTGCCGGCATTAACGAATCTGTGCGGCGAGGACTTCGGCATCGGCTGCGTCACCATCGTTGCGCACTGCCCCGGCAACGGCTTCGAGCGTCAGGTACGGACTCACGGCGTCGGCGCCAAAGCCGAGCAGCGCTGCGACCTGGTGATCATCACGCGCTTCGCCGGTTTCGACAATCAGGCTCGTGGCGAGGCGCAGCCCACTGCGCACGAGTTGCTGTTGGACTGCTGAAAGAGCGAGGAGAGAGGGCAGCGGCAACTAAAGTTTGCGAACGAACATCATCCAGCGTGGCGCGCTGCGCCGACAGCCACTCGTCGTACGGATGGCGCCCAGCAAGCTCGCTGTGAAGCGTGTCACGATCGAGGAAGCGGCCTGCTCGCAGATCGACGGCAACGACATCGCCCCGACCCAGACGGCCACGCGTCAACACGGCATCAACATCGTCAAACCGTGCGCGATATCACGTCCCGCCGCGGTCAACAATGACAACGCTTCGTCCAGACTCGCAGAATCACTCGCACCACTCGGAGGCGAGTGATGTCGCAATCAGGCGCATCCCCTTCGAGGCCAGGCCTTCCACGCGCGGCAGAAATACAATCCCCACGGCCAGATCATCCCGCGCGCAGTCGCCCAACCCAAATCAGCCAGCTCAGGTCGCAATACCGCAAACGGCATCTGCGTCGTCACACCCGCGCCATCGCCGGCGCGACCATCAGCGTCAACGGCACCACGATGTGAAAGTCGTTTCAACGCTCCAAGCGCCAACGGCAGGATGTGCCGCCCCGGCTTGCCATGCAGGTCGGCCAGGAGGCCAACACCGCACGCATCACGGATTTCCTCGGGAAAAGCGCTCGCACCCGGATCGCGCGCGCGTGCATATACGACGTGGCTCTCTTGCACGGGTGTCAGCATTAACGTGCTGGAGCTATGCGTCCAAGTAGAGAATTCTAATATTTCCTATGCTGTTTGCTCATAGCTCAGTATTGCAGATTGTGCTTGCCCTCCCATCTCGTTTTGGCATAGCATTGGGAATGGACGTGCGCCAACTTGAAACGTTCAGGGCTGTGGCTGAAGAAGGCTCGTTTACGCGTGCTGCGCTACGACTGCACGTGTCGCAGTCGGCGATCAGCCGGCAGCTCCAGCTGATGGAGAAGGAGCTGGGGACGCAGCTGTTGCATCGTACGGCGAAGGGTGCGACTCCTACGGCGAATGGGGAGCTGTTGTTGAAGACGGCGAATCGGATCAATCGGGACATTCAGGACATTGTCTGGCAGATTCCGGAGACGCAGAAGCTGCAGCGTGGGCAATTGAGTCTGGGCGGGTCGATGACCGTGTGTTTGTACATTCTGCCGAAGCTGCTGAAGAAGTTTCGTGGTCTATACAAGGATGTGGATTTGCGTGTGACGTCCGGGACGTCGGAGGCGATTCTCGGGAAGTTGCGGAGTCGGCAGGTGGATGTGGCGATGTTGACGTTGCCGATTGTGGGTCCGGATCTCGAGGTTCGGACGGTGGTTAAGGAGGAGATGGTTGTGGTGACGTCGCCGCGGCATCCGTTGACGCGCGAGCGATCGGTCGAGCCGCGGCATCTGGGACGGTATCCGCTGATTCTGTTCGAGCCGGGGTCGAATACGCGGAAGCTGTTGGACCGGTTTTTTGTGGAGCAGGAGATTCCTGTCGATGTTGCGATGGAGACGGAGAATGTCGAGATCATCAAGGCGATGGTGTCGCGGGGCCTGGGTGTGACGGTGATCCCGTACGCGGCGATTGCAGGCGATGTTCGCTCGGTGCGGTTTGGCTGGGCGCGGTTGCGCGGGAAGCGGCTTTATCGGGAGATGAGCTGGGTATTTTTGAAGACGGATTATCAGGCGCGTGCGATCACGGAGCTATTGCGTGTGTTCGACGGTATGAAGCACCAGTTCGGGGTGAAGCCGCCGAGCGGCGAGGGACGTAGAACCGTGGAGGATTGACTCTGGTTTTGGGGTAAATGATGGACCTGCCGAATTCTGCCGCGAATACTCCACCGACATCGCGCGCGCCATCGATTCCCGGCCCGCGCATGCCGGCATCCACGCGGCCGCGCGAATCGCGACTCACGTTCGACGCAAAGATTCTGTTCCTCGCATTTCTCGCGGGACTGCCGGGCTCGATCGTTGCGCTGTCACTTCTGTGGTTTGGTGATTATTCCGCAAAGGTGCAATGGACGCTCACTGCGTTCATCATCACGTTCTGGTGGGGACTCGCCTTTACGTTGCGCGAGCGTGTCGTACGACCGCTGCAGACGCTCTCGAATCTTCTCGCAGCACTTCTCGAGGGCGACTATTCGATTCGCTCGCGCGGCGCCGACACCGACGATCCGCTCGGCCTCGCCATGCGCGAAGTGAATGCACTGGGCCGCACGCTGCGCGAACAGCGCATGGGACAGCTCGAGGCCAGCGCCATTCTACGGAAGGTGATGGCGGAAATCGATGTCGTCGTGTTCGCATTTGACGATCAGGAACAGCTGCGGCTCGTGAACCGCGCGGGAGAGCGACTGATGGCGCAGCCATCCGAGCGACTCCTCGGACGCAGCGCAGCAGAGCTGGGATTGTCCGCCACGTTCGAGGGCGAAGCACTTCGCACCACGGATTTCACGTTTCCCGGTGCAGTCGGGAAGTTCGAGCTGCGCCGCAGTACGTTCCGACAGGGCGGACTACCGCACAAGCTGATTGTGCTGACGGATCTCAGCCAGGCGCTGCGCGAGGAAGAGCGTAAAGCATGGCAGCGGCTCGTGCGCGTGCTTGGTCACGAGATCAACAACTCGCTCGCGCCGATCAAATCGATTGCGGGCAGTCTGCAAAACATGCTCGGCCGTGATCCGCGTCCGAAGGATCTCGATGACGATTTGAATCAGGGTCTGAACATCATCTCGGCTCGTTCCGAAGCATTGTCGCGCTTCATGACGTCGTACTCGCGACTGGCACGATTGCCCGCGCCGAATCTCGCACCGCTGGAAGTATCGAAGTGGGTGCTGCGCATTGCGGGACTGGAGACGCGTGCGAAGGTGGAAGTAAATGCAGGTCCATCGATGATCATACAGGCGGATGGCGATCAGCTCGACCAGCTGCTGATCAATCTCGTGCGTAATGCAGTCGATGCAGCCGAAGAGACGGGCGGCGGAGTATGCGTCGGCTGGCAGATGCGCGATGGCCAGCTCGAAGTCACTGTCGATGATGAAGGGCCCGGGCTGGCGAGCACGGCGAATTTGTTTGTGCCGTTTTTTACGACCAAGCCGACGGGGTCGGGAATTGGGCTGGTGTTGTGCAGACAGTTTGCCGAAGCGCACGGCGGGAGTCTGACTTTGGCGAATCGGCGAGGGAATCCCGGCGTGCGCGCGAAGCTCCGACTGCCGATCACTCCGAACAATGGGGCGCATGCAGGTTGATGTGCTTCGGCTTGGAACTGTGGGAACTGCTCGGGCCCGTGAACGGGTACGGGCCCGCAACCGCGGGTCGCGTTCGCCCGGGCACGTTGAGCGCACGCGCACGCGTTTACGGGATCGATTGGTGGGTTTCTCGATCGACCGAAAGCGTGGATTGTAGGAAAGACAAAGCAGTGACGTTCAACGGCCAGGCAAATCCAAAAACGCTGAGGCAGTAGGGCAACTGTTACGTATCCGTAAACGCGTGCGCTCAACATACCCCGCGCAAACGTGACCCGCGGTTCCGGGCCCGTAGGGACACGAGCCCGAGCAGTTCCCGTCTTTCACAGACCTCCAACCTTCCGCCCGCCCGAGCTATCAGAACATTCAGAAACGATTGCAAGTCCACAGGATAGACATAAGATTGGCATCCATGCGACCAATAAATTACGGCCCGATCCTCCTCGTGGCCGGCCTAACCGGACTTGGCGGATTCAATGCCCAGCCGAGCGCTGTGCAGGCGCAGCAGCAAAAGCCCATCACAGGCAGCTGGACGGCGCGCTTTACGTCGGCCCGGACGCATATGCAGCTCTCCGTTCAGTTCGATGACTCGCGCAGCGGGAACGGCAGCTCGACGTATGGAATTCGCGTCGAGGAAAGCGATCTCAGGAATCGCACGACGAATAAAGATTCGGCGGGTTACACGCACATCAGTTTTACGTTGAATCGCGAAGCGGGTGTGTTCACGTTCGATGGACGTTCGGATGATTCGCGCGGATCGGGATGGTTCCGTTTCGAGCCGAGTCAAACGTACATCAGGCAGATGGCAGCGCTTGGATTCCAGGATCTCGATGCGCATCCGCTGCTTGTTTTTGCAGTCGAGGATCTCACGATTGCGAAAGTGAAACAGCTCAAGACGCTCGTAACAGATCCGCTGAATACATCGACACTCGTGCGCATGTCGAATCATGGTGCGAGCGCAGACTACGTGAGTGATCTTGCTGCGGCGGGGTACCGCCGCCTCAGCTCGAGCGCGATTGTGCGCGCGATGGACCACGGTGTCAGCTCGGATTACATCAGGGAGATGCGCCAGGAAGGCTATCAGCTGGACATCGAGCAAATGGTGCGCGCTGTCGATCATGGTGTGAGTGCGGATCTCGCACGCCAGCTGCGTACTGCGGGCTACAAGCTTTCGGTCGAAGAATTGATCGAAGCAGTGAATCATGGAGTCGGTACTGACTTCATCGATGAGATGGCAGCGCTCGGGTACAGGATTCCGCTCGATGAGCTGATCGAAGCGCGCAACCACGGCGTCGATGTGCCGTTCATCAAAAAGTTGAATGCTCTCGGCTACAAGGGACTCTCGATGCGCGAGATTTCGCGCCTCACGGACCTCGGTGTTTCAGCATCGTTCATTCGCGAGCTCGGCGAGCA
>JBBQYT010000196.1:0-5344 GCA_038208385.1 Longimicrobiales bacterium
GGCGGGGCCGCGCCGGATTCACACCGGCTTCCAACAAATGGCCCGTTCATACCTTCAATTGTTCGGACAACTCTAGCGTACTGTCGCGTGATCTGGCAACCCCGACGATTTTTTCAACGGTTTGTCCCGTAACATTTCCTACAGCCCTTGCTCGTCTCATTTGACGGTGAAACAAAGAGCGCCGCAACGATTCTAAATCGTTGCGGCGCCAGTGGGCCCGCTGGGGCTCGAACCCAGGACCTACGGATTATGAGTCCGCTGCTCTAACCAACTGAGCTACGGGCCCTGCACAGGAGAAAAAGCTAGCAGTTCACCGGGTGCCGAACAACCTGTCCCCGGCATCGCCCAGGCCGGGCAGGATGTAGCCGAGCTCGTTCAGCTCCCGGTCCAGCGACGCCGAAAATATCTGTACATCAGGGTGCACGTCCAGCATTCGCTGCACGCCTTCGGGCGCTGCGACGAGGCAGACAAAACGCACGCGCGACGCACCATGTCGCTTCAGCGATGAAACAGCTGCAGCGGCCGATCCTCCCGTTGCGAGCATTGGGTCCAGCACGATGAAGTCGCGGGACTCGGGCTCGGGTGGAATCTTGAAGTAGTAGTCCACGGGCTGAAGCGTGTCGTGTTCGCGATAAAGCCCGATGTGGCCGACGCGCACGGACGGCATCAGGCGCAGCATGCCTTCGACCATGCCGAGGCCGGCGCGCAGAATGGGCACGAGCGTGAGCTTCTTGCCGCTCACGACGTACGCGGGAGTCCGCTCCAGAGGCGTTTCCACCTCGATCGTCTCGAGCGGAAGCTCTTTCGTGACTTCGTATCCCATCAACATAGAGATTTCATCCACGAGAGCCCGAAACGTCTTTTTGGACGTCTCGCGGTCGCGCAGCACGGCCAGCTTGTGCTGAATCAGCGGGTGCTTGATGACGGTCAGATTCGGAAAGTCGGGCATGAGCAAGCGGGCTGAGGCATCGTTTACGAACGGCTGGAAGTATAGACTGGCGAGGAATAGGGTCAAGGCAGAACGGCCAATGGCATGTTTGCGGCCCCGAGCCGATATTGGGATTGGGATGGCCGTGACGCACGGACAGGGCGCGGGTGGTGGCAATTATGTCTGAAGAGCTTCGAACCGCACGACGAAACATGATCTCGCAGCAGATCATCAGCCGCGGCGTCCGCGATCCCCACGTTCTCGACGCCCTCCTCGCCGTGCCCCGCCACATCTTCGTACCACCCGAAAACAGAATTCATGCATACGATGACGGTGCGCTCACGATCGGCCACGGCCAGACCATCTCACAGCCGTACATGGTCGCCGTGATGAGCGAAGCGCTGCGGGTCGAGCCACACCATCGCGTGCTGGAGATCGGAACGGGCAGCGGCTATCAGACTGCGGTGCTGGCCGAGATGGCGCAGCAAGTCTTCACGATCGAGCGCCATGCTGAGCTTGCCAATGACGCGCGCATGCTGCTCGAAGAGCTGGGTTACAGCAACATTCGATTTCGTCAGGGCGATGGCAGCAAGGGCTGGCTCGAAGAAGCGCCGTTCGATCGCATCGTTGTGACGGCTGGCGCGCCCGCAGTACCCGATGATCTGCGGACGCAGCTGTCAGAAAATGGTCTGCTTGTGATTCCCGTCGGCGGGCGTTCGTTGCAGGAGCTCTATCGTTACACGCGGCGCGGCGACGAAATGGAAGGCGAACGCATCACGAGCTGCAGATTTGTCCCGCTCGTTGGTGAGGAAGGCTGGTCCGAGACCTAGAGCGAACCCACGCGGTCTGCTTCGACCCACCCCTCCGTTCCATCTGTCGTCTTAACCCTGATCCACTCATTCTGCCGGGCCGTCACGTGCAGAGCATCACCACTGCCGAGAACGCGCAGCTGGTCCGCACGAAACTCCGGTGCAGCGCGCAGCGGCGTCGTACGCGGCACAACCACCGCGTAAGGCGATTGTGCGCTGCGGAACGCGACCGTGCCGAACAACGTCAACGCGATGAGCAGGCAAAGCGAGCCCACAAATGCAGCGCTCGTTCGCCCGCGCCGGAGCACGAAGTACAAAATTCCGCAACTGCACGCGATACACCACGCAATGCTCGCGAGCAGCAACGTCTCGTTCGATGTGAGCGGCAGCGGCAGTCCTGCGTGCGTGATCAGCTCCTCGTCTGCATTGACCATCTCGAGGTTTGCACGCGCGTTTGCGTTACGCGGCTGCAATCCGAGCGAGCGCAGCCACGCCCACACCGCCCGGCCTCGCTCGCAGTTGCGATACGCCGCATTGCCAAGGTTGTACCAGGCAGCGGCATCATCCGGATGAGCACCTACGTATTTGCCAAAGCCTTCCGACGCGGCTTTGCTGTCGCCCGTGTTGTAGGCGTGCAGCGCTGCTGCAAACAATGAATCGTTTGTGGGCGATGGCGTAGTGGCCGTTTCCTGGGCGAGGGCGTTGCTTGCGGCCACACTCACCAGCAGGCTGCTGCCGAGGAGCAATGCGATGATGCGCGCAGTTGTGTTCTTGCCGCGTCGTTCGCGATGCTGGTTCAGCTGCTCGACGAGCGCGCGCGCACGCGCAACAAGGGTTCTGCGCTCGCGCGCATCCGGCGGTGTTGGGGAATAGCGCGCATGATCAACAGCCTCGATGAATGTCGCGGTCGCGCCGGCACGTTCCGCGTCTACTCCCGCATTCTCAAGCAGCGAAGCAATCTCGGCTGAGTGTGCACTGCGCAGTGCCGGATTCTCGAATCGTTGCGCGAGCCACGCACGGAACTCCATCTCGAGCGACGCAAAGAAATTCGCCGTCAGCTTGTCTGCATCCGCGTCCAGCTCTGCCAGCCGGTCTTCGATGCGCGCGCGCAGCTGCTTGTTCGTGATCCTGCGCGGCCGTCCGCGTGAGCGCCTGCGCATTGCGAGTCCGAGCACGCCCAGGAGCGGCACCACCTGCAGGAGTGCGAAGTCACGGGTGCGTACGTACCGCAGCGGACCCGGTCCGGATGGGCGCATTGCGATCGGACGCACGGACGGGCCTGTGCGTGCAACCTTGGATGACGAAGCCGTCGCGCCAGGAGATACATCGAGATACAACGTTGGTGTGCGCGATACGCCATATGCCTGGCGTGAAGGATCGAAGTACGCGTATTCGAGGGAGGGCACTTCGAGCTTGCCGGGGCGCGTTGGAATCAGCACCCACGAAAATTTTTTCGATCCTTTGACAACACCATCCACCATGTCGACGTGCGTGTCTTCCGATGGCGGATACACCTGCACGCCGGGCAACGGCGGAAGGATCGGCGGCGGCAGTGCCTTCACGTTGCCCTGCCCTTCGACTTCCAGCGTCAGTGTAGCGGCTTCGCCTGCGGGCACCTGTGCGGGGTCGAGCTGCGCGCGCGCCAGGAACCTGCCGACTGCGCCATTGAATGCAGCCGGGCGTCCCTCAGCGGGCAGCGGCTTCACGTCGAGCTTGATCGATTCGCTCGTCAGCTCGCGCGTTTCCGGTGTGTTGAGAAAACCTTCGCGCACTTCGTACAGCAATTTTGCCGGCGGCAGCACAAAGCTTCCTGCCGTGAGCGGGAAGTACGCACGCCGGAACGTCTGCACTTCGTAGAACTGGTCTTTTACGCGCTTGAAGTCTACGGAAATCGGATTCGGCAGCTCGTAGACCCAGAAGCCGGACGGATTCGGCGGCTGATATTCGGGAGCACTGCGCAGCCGACTGCGCACATCTTCGGAGAACAGCGCATCGACGTGCAGCGTCACCTGCTCACCGACAAACACACTTTGCGGTGTGGCCGTCGCTTCGAGCACGACTTCCTCGCCCGGACCACGGCCCTTGAATGCAGCCATGGGCGGTGGCGCACCCGATACCGTGAGCACGAGCGATGGTGTCACATAGCGACGGCCGCGCACCCACACGACAACTGCGGGAAGCTGGAATTGGCCCGCGCTGCGCGCGACCAGGCTGATCTGGCGGCGCAAAATCTGGCTGCGTCCGCCCGGCATCGAGAATTGTGATTCGCTGAAGTCGGCGGTGCTGACGGACGTGAGTCCGGGCGGCAGGATCGGCATGACGACGGAGTCCGGCTCCGAGCCGTACGTCGCTACGCTGATCTCCAATACAGCGGTTTCACCAACGTGTACGGTAGGCGATGACAATGTCGCTCCCACACGCACGGGCTCCTGTCGCAGCAGCGCTGTCGCAAGCAGAAAAACAATTGCAGACGTCATCACCAATCGCGCGTTACCGGCATCTCTCGTTGACCCTTCTTCAAGCGCTCCTTGTACAACTGCCGCTCATCCTGCTCCGCAGCGCTCAAGATTCGGTCCGCCTGATCCGGACTCATCGGTTTGCGTTCGGGCGTAGCCCCCTGCTGCTGGCCGCCCTGCTGCGACGGCGACTGCGATTGTCCATTGTTGCCGCCGCCACCCTTCGCCTTCTGGTTCTTATTCTGATCCTGGTTCTGCTGCCCACCGCCGCCGCCACCGCTGTTCTTCTTGTTCTTCTGATCCCTCAACGCAAGCTCGAGGTTCCACTTCGCGTCCTTGTCCGGAGGCTGGAGCCGGAGCGCCTTCTTGTACGCGACAATTGCCGAATCCAGCAACACGTTCTTCTGCGCAGTATCCTTCTGCATTGCATCGGTACGCGCTTCTTCGAGGAATCGGTTGCCAATGTTGTAGTAGACCTTCTCCCTCAGGTCCGCGTCTACGCTCGTGAGTGCAGCACGCAGGTGTTGCTCGGCGTCCTTGTATTTGCCGACGCGCAATAATGCAGTCCCCAGATTGTAGTGCACGTCCGGCGTATTCTTGCCGTGGGCGATGGCATCCAGGTACGCGATCGCCGCGTCCGCGTACTTGCCCTCGCGATACAACCGATTGCCGTGCTCGAACGCGCCTATGCCGAACGTCGGGATCGCAAGCGACGCCGCAGTTACGAGTGCAAAGATTCCCGGCCTCATACGGCCACCTTCGCCGGTGATTCAACCGGCGCAGCGGGCGTTGTGTCGACAGGCATCATGTTGTTACTCGCGAGCACTGCGTTCCGTCGCGCGAGACTCGCACGACGATTTGTCAGCGTGTCGAGCGCCAGCAGGAACAGCGCAGCACCTGCAAACCACGCGAACTGCTCCTTGTCCTGCGTTGTACGACCACCCGATACGGGCGCGCGGTTCATTTGCCGCAGTGTCGACAACAACGATGCGGTAGCACCCGGCTCCTCGAGATTCACGTATGTCCCGCGCGTGCGCCGGGCGATATCCTTCAGCAGCCCCTCGTCCAGCTTCGAGATCACAACCTCGCCGTTCTCATCGCGCTTGTAACCCAGAATGCGCCCCGAGTTCGGATCGCGCTCCGGAACCGGT
>JBBQYT010000197.1:0-5333 GCA_038208385.1 Longimicrobiales bacterium
CCATCGGAAGGCGCGAGCGGTTTTTTCGGGCCGATCATGCACCGCCTGCAGCTTCACCTCTACATCGGTGAGGCCTACTGATGGTGCGTCTCCGCAGGCGTGAGAAGATCGCGCTCGGCGTGGTCGGTGGCCTCATGGCGATTGGTCTCTTCGTATTGTTGCTCTATACGCAGACCGACTGGGGACGCAGCCGCGTTCTGACGCTCGGTCTCGACAGGCTGGCGAGCAGCGTGCATGGCTCGCTCGCGATCGAGAAAATTCACGGCAACCTCCTGACGGGCGCCCGCCTCGACAATGTCGTCATCAAAGACAGTGTTGGACGGCCGTTCCTGAGAGTAGACACGCTGTCACTGCGCTTTTCCGTGATGTCGTTGATTCGCAAGCATTTGATTTTGAGCGATGTCAGACTGGTCAACGGCGTCTTCGTGATCGACAAGCCGCCGGGCGAAGATTGGAACTTCCAGCGCATCTTCCCGACGACGCCAACACTGCCAAACCAGAAGCCGGGCATTGGATCCTGGCTGCTGATCGAGAACATGACGGTTGTGAATACGCGCTTCGAAGTGCGTAACGAATGGATGCCTGCGGACACATTGCGCGGCGCCGCACGTCAGCGCGCAATCAACGATGCGCTTTCTACGAAGAACAGACAGCTCATTGTAGCCGTACCGCGCGGGTATCAGTCTATCTCGACGTTCACGAACGTCAACGCAAAGCTTCCGCTGCTGCGACTCGCAGACCCCGACAGCACGAACCGCCTGGTCGACATCGCATCGCTCAACATGACGGTCGCGCTGTTCCGGCCGCCCGTAGTGACCGTAAAAGATCTGTCCGGGCGCATAGTCGCCACGAAGGATTCGATTCTCTTCGACAACACGCGCTTTTCGCTGCCGGGCACGCGCGGTGGCGGACTCGGTGCATATGCATTGAACGGAAGTGGCGCGCGAGCACAGCTGACATTCAATCCGCTAACGTTCGAAGATGCACGCTTCCTGATGCCGACTCTGCCCGACGGGCACGGCAGGATGAGCCTTGCCCTCGCGACGCACAATGAGTTGATGCACATCATCGCATCGAACATGGACCTCACTGCCGAAGGCGCCATCATCAAGGGCCTCGCCGATGTGCAGGTTGGACGCGGCACGTTCAGGATGGGTCCGAGCGATGTGAGTTTCGCGAACGTCGATACGAAGTTTATCAACAAGTACGCGCCCAACGTTCCGCTCAGGTCGGACGGCACGCTCGCAGGGCAGATGAAGCTGGCTGGTGCGCGATCAGGATTGCGTGTCGATGGCTGGACGACATTTACAGAGCGCAGTGGCCAGACGAGTCGAATCGTCGCCGATGGTGAGGTGAGCAGCAGCCCCGGTGCTTTTGTCGCGCGCGGACTGCGCCTTCGCTTCGAGCCGCTGCACCTGTCACTCCTGCGCAGTTACGCGCCGACACTACCGTACCGGGGCACGCTCACCGGCACGGCGACGCTCACGGGCACGAGCGCATCGGGATTTGCACTCGTTGCGGATGTCGTCGATGTCGATCCGAATGCCGGCCGCTCGCACATCCTCGCGAACGGACGCGTGCAGCCGCGCAACGGCGTAACCGCGCGCGACCTGCGCCTGACGTTCGAGCCCTTGCAGGTTGTGCTGATCAAACCGTTCATCGGCGATCTCCCGTACGGCGGCACACTCGTCGGTAGCACGACGCTGACCGGATCGCGCGCCTCCGGCTTTACTGTCGTTGCGGATGTCACACACATCGATCCGAAGTACGGCCGCTCGCGCTTCGGCGCGAATGGACACATTGGATTCAACGCCGGCTTTACGGCGCAGGACCTGAAGCTCCGCTTCGATCCTGTACAAGCGGCGCTGCTCAAACCGTACGTCAGGAATATGGCGTTTGGCGGCACCGTCACCGGCACGGCATCGCTTACAGGCTCACAGCGAACGGGCTTCAACGTCATTGCCGACCTGGCGCACAACTCGACTGAGACCGGACGCTCGCACGTCACCGCGAATGGCCTCGTGCAAACGGCGAATGGCATTGCTACACGCGGAATGAGGCTCGGCTTCCACCCGCTCCAGGTTGCCGTGCTGCAGCCGTTCGTGACGAACCTGCCGATCGATGGCACACTCGCCGGCACAACCACCGTCTCTGCATCGATGGCCGCAAAGGATGTGTCGGGCACGCTCGACATGGAGCATTACGGCACGACGGGTGATTCGCATCTGATTGGACGCTTTGGCGCGAACTGGGCAGGCACCGGCGCATTCGATGTCAACGTGCAGGTGCCCCTGTTGTCGCTTGCAACCGCAGGCAGGTTCGCGCCCGCCGCCGGACTGAAAGGAGATGCTGCGGGCTCTGTCATCGCGAGCGGCACGCTCGCCAGCCTCAATGCGGATGTGAACCTCGCGTTCGGGAACGCGGCCGGCACCATGCTGACGCACGGCACGTTCGACCTGAGCCAGCCACTCAAGCATTACGACTTTACATCGACGTTCGCTGCATTCAACGCAGGCGCAGTCACGACGCATGCGCCGCAAACACAGCTGACGGGTACTGTCGTCGCGCGCGGCTCGGGCACCGATGCGGCCACTGCAAATGCGACGATCAATGCAAATCTCACTGGCTCCGCGGCAGCGGGCAGCCCGCGCGTCGATACCGCAATCGTGCAGGCACACCTCGCTTACGGACTCGCGACATTCGATCGCGCCCATGTGCGCCTCGGCTCTGCCGTGGGTGACATCACGGGCAGCTTCGGTCTCGTCGACACGCAGTCCGGCACGCTGCGCTACTCGCTCGTCGTAGACACGCTGTCACAATTCTTTTCGCACGTTCCGCTCGATACGGGCACAGTTTATCCGCGCCCATTGCTGCAGGCGCGACGCATCGCGCAGGCGCGCGCGGACTCGGCGCGCATCGCCGCGGCGAGTGAAATTCAGCGCATGGCCGTCGGGTATCCGCCCGCGCCATCGCTCAAGGTCGATACCCTGCCTTTCCGGCGCGATACACTTGCAGGAAGCCTGCGCGCGCAGGGCACACTGACCGGCAATATCCATCGCATCAACGGCCAGGGTGATGCGGAGGCGAAGAATTTCTTTGCGGGCGCAAACCACATTGGTCGCGGTAGAGCGACATACGCGATCACCGGCTTCGGCACACCGAACGCGTCGATTCACCTGGATGCGTTCGGTGACACGGTCGCGTTCGGCGGCTTTGCGTTCGACAGCGCGCGCGCACTCATCGATTACAGCGGCCAGCGCAACGCAGGCACGGGCAAGGCCGACATTGCGTTGTACCAGGACCCGAGTCGTGACTACCGCGTGCAGTCCGACTTCACGCTCGCGTTGGACCGTAAAGAGCTGGCATTGCAGAGCCTGCTGCTGAGGTTCGACACGACGCGCTGGACCTCGACGCGTCCGGCCACGATTGCGTGGGGACAGCCGGGCGTTGTGGTGGGTAACCTCGAGCTGAACAACAACCAGGGCGGCCACATACTCGCGAATGGCAAGCTGCCGACAAACGGCTCGGCCGACCTGCAGCTCGACATCGACAAACTCCAGATCGGCGATCTCAGCGGACTGCTGCAGGACACCGGCAGCGTGAGCGGTCTTCTCGGCCTGCACGCGCGTGTCGCGGGTACGACAGCTGCGCCGACGATCACAGGCACTGCAACGCTCGCGGACGCGACGTACGGAGGCAAAGCGGTGCCCGATGTGAACGCGACGCTTTCGTATGCAAACAGGAACCTGACGGCGCACACCGAGCTGATGCGCGGCACGGTGCGGCTTGCCACCGCGGACGCGCACCTGCCCATCAACCTCGCAATATCGGGTGTCACGGGTCCGCGCCTGCTGCGTACCTCGCCAATGCAGGTGGATCTGCTGCTGGACTCGCTGCCTGTCGAGCTGCTGCCGTCGCTGACCGATGCAGTCACCGATGTAAAGGGCCGTGTGCGCGGACATGCGACCATTCGCGGCTCGTTCGACAGTCCGCAGCTCGAAGGACTGGCACTTCTCGATCTCGGCTCGATGCGCGTCAGCTCGAACGGCGTGCTTTACACGGACATTGCGGGCGCGATCGAGCTGCACGGCGACACGATGTACGTCGACTCGCTCGTCGCACACAACAGCGGCCTGGTCAGGGTGTCCGGCAAGCTCATCTTCAAGGAGCTGTCGCGCCCGAGCTTCGATCTCGTAGCAACTGCCGATGACAGTCCACTGATGCTCGACAACGAGTGGGGCCGCATCCACGCGAACGCAGTGCTGGCCATTCGGGGCCCATACACAGGAGCCGTCGTCACGGGTAACGTCACCGTCAACAGCGGTGTGTTCTACGCGCCCGACATCACAGCACAGCACGTCACCAACCTGCTCGATCCGACGATCATTGCATCCGTGGATACGGCAGCAATCGGATTTGGCGCAGTCTCCGATTACAGTCCGCTCGTCGACAACCTGCGTGTCGATGCAGGCGTGCAGATCATGCCCGCGACGTGGGTGAGAAATTCGACCGCAAACGTCGAAATCTACACATTGCGGGAAGAGGATCAGCTGCGCCTGCACATGAACAATCGCAGGCAGATTCCATCGCTCATTGGTGTCATCAACACGGACCGCGGCGAATACACGGTTGCAGGGAGAAACTTCCAGCTCACGACAGGGTCGGCGACGTTCCTGCCTGGCGACTCCATCGATCCGCTGCTCCAGCTGACTGCGAACTACCAGGTACAGCGGCAGGGACTCGCAGCACTGCTGATTCAGGTTCACATCGATGGCAACCTCTCCAAGCCGCGCCTGACACTACAGAGCAATTCACAGCCGCCACTCCCGCAAAGTGAGCTGCTCGGATACCTCGCCTTCGGACAGTCGACGTCATCGCTGCTCAACCTCCAGTCCTCATCCGGAATCAGCGCCGGCGGCGGCGGTATCGGCGCGATCTCCGGACTCGCACAACAGCAGCTTGCCGGCCTCGCCATCGGCGCAATTGTCGATCAGGCGGTCAGTGAAATCGAGCGGCGGGGCGCCCGCCAGGGATTGGATGTCTTCCGCGTGCATGCAGGCGAGCTGCCCGCAGAGGCTGCGTTCCAGGGCTATTTCCGCAACTTCCTGACGGGCACCGAGATCGAGGCAGGGAAGTACGTAACGCCGAACATTTTCGCGGTGGTGCGTGGCCGCGTGAGCACCTGGCCGGGCGTGTCGCTGCAGTATCGCGGGCCGTTCGGCTTCATTTGGAACGGCGTCTGGGAGCCGCGCTACACACCTATCCAACCGTCATTGGAGACGACACAAACCGCCGGACGCGTCCGCTCGCTCGGTCTGCTGCTGCTCTGGAAC